>JAQXNQ010000215.1 GCA_029098085.1 Oscillospiraceae bacterium | reverse complement strand
CAGTAGCCGGGGTCGCCGTAGTGGGCGCGGCCCAGATAGTAGTCGAAGTCGAAGCTGTCGAAGGCGGTTCCGTCCTGCTGCAGATGCTCCTGCCAGGCCCTGAGGCAGCCCAGATTCTGCTCGATGGAGCGGGGAATGGGGCTCACGTTCAGCACATACTCAGGAATTTCACCGGCGGAGAAGTCGCTGAGGGACTGGCTGAAGGGCCGGGAGATGGGGGCAAACATCAGTACGAACCGGTCCTTATTCCGAATCTGCTCGGACTTGGGGGGATAGAGCAGGTCGAGGTACAGCAGGAAGACCACCCGGGTGTCGATGCCCTCGGCGGTGAGCCGCTCGTCCAGCTCATTGAGGAGGATGAGGTACCAGTCGGCGGGGGATTTTTCCCGGCAGCGGTCACATTCGCAGAAGGAATGAATGGAGTCGGCCAGCCACAGGTGCAGATAGCCCACGCCGGGGTGATCCTTCAGGTACTGCACGGCGTAGGAGCAGATGGCCTCCCGGGCCTTGGGGTTGGAGTAGCAGAGGTTGGTTCCGGCGGCTATCCCTTCGAACAGCTCCCGCTTGCCGTTCACCATGGCCAGCAGCTCTTTGTTTTCGGGGGAGATGTCCAGCGTGACGGCATCCCAGTTCCGGCCCTCGATGCCCAGGGGCTCGGTGGTCCAGCCGTGGCCCATGGCGTGATGGGCCAGACCCCGCCGGGCGATCTCCTGCCAGATCCGCCGCTCGTATTCCTTTCCCAGCTCCTCGTCGTAGGGCTCGGGAGCGAGACCGGGGTTTTCCTCATGGGTATACCAACGCTTGAAGAAGCAGCTCAGGTCCATGAACTGGGTGAAAAAGCTGTTGCAGCCCACCTTGGGCAGCCATTCGATGTAGTCCAGCACATTCTCCACCGAATCGGCGCCCTCAATGACGCCGCCCCGGTGGCGGAAGGAGGCGGTTTCCTCCAGATGAACGGTCAGCTGCTCCGGCGTCAGGGCAGGGATGACCTCGCCGTCCGCGCCGGGACGGACAAAGCGGCAGCCCAGCGCCTGCAGCGCCCGGTAGACGCCCAGCAGCACCGCCCGGGGATTGCTGCCGGTGATGCTGCCCGCTCCCTCCTGCAGGTCGATGGCATAGCCGTCGTCGATCCCGGCGGGCTCGGCGGAGGAGAGCCGGATCTGCTTCAGATGGGACGGCACCTCTGCGGTAAACAGGCCGGCAGCGGGCATACCGGTCATATGGTTGATGTACTTGCACAGCTCCCGTCCGGCATAGACCAGCGTGGGGTGATTGGGGGCCGTGACGGCGATGGTGACGGAAAAGTTCATGAAAAGCGACCTCCGTATCGTAGAAATGAAAAGCATGGTTCCTTTTCAGTGTAGCACGCCGGGAACACTTCGTAAAGAACCGGCGGGGATTTTTAACGGAAAATTTTTCCGCAAGGGGGCGGGAAAGGAAAATCCCGCGCGGAAAGGCCCGCGCGGGACTCGTCAGGGGCGGGCCTTCCGCTCCGGGAGATGCTTATTTGCCGTAGTACCGGTCGGTGGCGTCCTGATAGATCTGGACGTAGCGGTCAACACCCATGGCGTCCAGCTGAGCCAGATAGGCTTCCCAGCCGGCGTCGATGTCTTCCTGTCCGGTGATGAAGGCGGCCTGCTTCTGCAGGACATAGTCCTTGATGGAGGTCTTCAGGGTCGCCAGCTCCTTGCTCTCGTCGTCGGTGAACAGCACCAGCGGGATGGACTCGGGAGTCAGGTACTCGGAAGCGGATTCCATGTAGCTGATCTTTCTGGCCACGTCGGGAGCGGTCTTCAGAGTGGCGTACAGCTCGGCGGGAATGTAGGAGGGGAAGCCGGCGGGAGCGCCCTTGAACCGGTAGTCGTCCTGGCTCATGCCGTCGGGAGCGATGGCGAACTCATAGGTAAAGTTCGGATCGGTGGAATCGATCAGCTGCTGGCCGAAGGAGCCGTAGGTGTTCTGCAGCGAGTACTCGGGGGTCAGGTTCAGATCCAGCCAGTAAATGAGCCGCTCGGGGTTCTTGCAGTTCTTGGAGACGGCGGAGTAGCCGCGGGCCGCGATGGGGTTGTTGTTGTAGCGGTAGACTCTGCTGCCGTCGCCGGAGACGCTCTCGAAGGGCAGGCAGTAGCTATAGCTGGCTACCCGGTCGGCGCCGACCACGTTGTCGATCAGGAAGGCGTACAGGGAGCCCAGCATGACGGGATCCGACTTGCCCTTGGAGAACAGCATCGAGCGGTCCTGGGTGAAGCCTTCCACGTCCATCAGGCCCTGGGCGTACAGACCGGCCAGCCACTTGGTGCAGTCCTTCCAGCCGTCCAGATTGGCGGTGAAGTAAACCTGTCCGTCCTTGATGTCCAGACGGTCTACCTGATCCACCACGCCGAAGGCGGTGTAGAAGGAGTACAGACCGAAATACTGATGGTTCTGGATGAAGCTGTAGGGGATTTCATCGGCTTCGCCGTTGCCGTTGGGATCCTGGGTCTTGAAGGCCACCAGCATGGCTTCAAATTCCTCGATGGTATTGGGCAGCTCCAGACCGCAGGCGTCCAGCCAGTCCTGATTGATGTACATGTCGCTGTAGCAGCCCTCATAGGGTTTCTCATGCCAGAAGGCCAGCGAGTAGTAGTGGCCGTCGGACAGGGTCATGAAGGCCTTGACATTCTCATCCTCCGCCATGATCTTGTTCATGTTGGGGGTGTAGTCGGTGTACTCGTCCAGAGGCAGGAACAGCTTGGTGTTCTTCTGGATGTCGGTGTCGGCCAGCATGTTGATCATCACGTCGGGCACGTCGCCGGTGGAGAGGGCCAGGTTCCGCTTCTCGGTCTGGGAGGAGTCGGGCACCAGCTCCCACTTGATCTCGATGTTGGCGGCGGCGTTGACCTCCTTGACGATGTCCATATCGTCAAAGTCCGCATGCTGGGGCCGGAAGGCCGCCATGGCGGTATAGGTCAGCTTCTCGCTCAGATCCACGGGAGCACCGTCGGTCTCGCCGCCGGCCGTGCTGGCGGAAGAGGACGCGGTGGTGGAGGAAGCAGGCTTGCTGCTGCTGGTGGAGGAAGAGGAAGAGGAAGAAGAACCGCCGCCGCAGGACGTCAGGGCGGAGACTGCCATGGCGGCAGCCAGGAGCAGGGTGATCGCTTTCTTGTTGGTCATTGAGGAAACCTCCTTAAAATAACGTTCGGTTTATACATCCGGCCGGAGCCGGGTCAGCACGGGAATCAGCCCTTGACGGCGCCGATCATGACGCCCTTGACAAAGTACTTCTGGACGAAGGGATACACTACGAACATGGGCACGCAGGAGACGATGATCAGCACGTACTTGAGCATGTCCGCCAGCCTCTGCCGCTCGTCCATGGCCGAGGCGTCGCCGATGATGGTGGAGTCCACCGAGTTCATCAGCAGGATGTTGCGCAGGTGAATCTGCAGCGGGTACAGATCCTTGGTCTTCAGGTAGATCAGGGCGTCCATGAAGGAGTTCCACTGCGCCACTGCGTAGAACAGAATCTCCACGGCGATGATGGCCGGGGACAGGGGAATGACGATGGTGAAGAAGAACCGCAGGTTGGTGCAGCCGTCGATCTGGCTGGCTTCCAGCATCTCGTCCGGGATGCTGGTGGCGAAGAAGGTGCGGGCGATGAGCATGTTGTAGACCCAGACGCAGTTGGGGATGATGACCGCCCAGACGGTGTCGATCATCTTCAGGCTGCGGACCACCATGTAGGTGGGGATCATGCCGCCGTTGAAGAACATGCAGATCATGAAGAAGGTGGTGAACAGCTTGCGTCCCACCAGATCCTTGCGGCTGATGACATAACCGCTGCTGATGGTCAGGAAGGTGGCCAGCACCGTGAAGGCGACGGTGTAGAAGAAGGAGTTGCGGAAGCCCATCCAGACATCCTTGTACTCGAAGACCTTCTCATAGCCTGCCAGGGTGATGCCCTTGGGCAGGAAGGTGACCTTGCCCAGATTGACCAGGTTGGGGTCGGAGATGGAGGCGATGAGGATGAACCACAGGGGGTACAGGACAATGATCAGCACCAGTCCCAGCAGGAGGTTGTCGACCACGGTAAAGGCCACGTCCGCTCTGGAGCGGCGAATCTTGTTTGCCATGAAAATTCCCTCCTTACCACAGGCTGTTCTCGCCGCTGCTCAGCTTGCCGGTGACCCAGTTGACAGTGACGATGAAGATCAGGTTGACCACGGTGTTGAACAGGCTGACGGCGGTGGACAGGCCGAAGTCGGACTGAATCATGCCGTATTTGTAGACCAGGGTGGCGATGATCTCGCTCTTTTCCAGGTTCAGGGAGTTCTGCATCAGGAAGGCCTTTTCAAAGCCCATGCTCATGATCCGTCCGGCGCCCAGAATGAACAGCACGCAGATGGTGGGCATCAGGAAGGGAATGTCGATGTAGATCATCCGCTTGAACTTGGTGGCGCCGTCCACCATGGCGGCCTCATAGTATTCAGGGCTGATGCCGGCCAGAGCCGCGATGTAGATGACCGCGTTGTAGCCGGAGTTCTGCCAGGTGTCCGAGAAGACGTAGATCCACTTGAACATGCCCGGCTCGCCCATGAAGTTGATGGGATCGCCGCCCAGCGCCTTGATGATGGCGTTGACCGGGCCGCTGACCGGGGAGAGGAAGAACTGCAGCAGACCGACCATGACGACCACCGAGATGAAGTAGGGGGCGTAGGAAACGGTCTGCACCGTCTTCTTGTACCATTTGGTCTCGCACTGGTTCAGCAGCAGGGCGAGAATGATGGGGAAGGGGAAGTTGATGAACTGGTTGAGGAAGGACAGCGAAACGGTGTTCCAGAGGGAGGATTTGAAGTAGGGAGAGGAGAAGAACCGGTTGAAGTTGTCCCATCCCACCCATTCGCTGCCCCAGATGCCTTCGGAGGGGATAAAGTCGCGGAAGGCGATCTGGATGCCGTACATGGGAACGTACTTGAAAATGATGAAAAAGATCACCGTGGGCAGGATCAGCAGATACAGATCCCAGTTCCGGCCGATCATTTTCAGCTTGTAGCTCCGCTCCTTCGCCTTGGCGCTGGCGGCAGGGGAAGCTGCTGCAGCAGATTTCATGGGAAAGCCTCCTTTTCGCGTTTATTTTCCAAGCATGCGGAACATGGAGCGCTTGTAGGCCTCCACGCCCTCCTGATCAAAGGGGTTGATGCCGGCCGTCTTGCCTGAGACGGCGCAGGCGATCATGAAGAAGTAAAACATCTGTCCGAAGGTGTACTCGTTCAGAGCGGGCAGAATCACCCGGAAGCAGGGAACGCCGCCCTCAAAGTGGGCCCGGAGGGTGGCCGCCTCGGCGGCGTGGTTGATCTCAAGGAAATCCATGCCGTCGAGATAGTCGAACCGGTCGCCGAACCCGGGGTCAGCGGGCACCGGTACCGTGCCGTCCGGCTCCTCAATGGAGATGAAGGTCTCGCTGAGGTTCCGCCGGCCGTCCTGCATGTACTGGCCGAGGGAGTGGAGGTCCTCGCTGTAGCTGACGGCGGTGGGGAAGATGCCCTGCTTTTCTTTGCCCTCGCTCTCGCCGAAGAGCTGCACCCACCATTTGGCGAAGTAGTCCAGCTGGGGCTCGAAGGAAGCCAGCACCTCGATGTCAAAGCCCTTGTCCCGGTAGAGATGCTGCCGCAGGGCGGCGTACCGGACGGCGGGATTGTCAGGGTCAGAGAGCCGCTCCTTCATCCGGAGCGCGCCGGACAGGAGCCCTGGAATGTCGATGCCGGCCACTGCCATGGGGAACAGCCCCACCGGGGTCAGCACCGAGTACCGTCCGCCCACCGGCACGGGGAACTCCAGGAAGGTGTAGCCGTTTTCCTTCGCGATCTCCTCCAGACGGCTGCCGTAGGTGCCGGTGAGAACCACCCGGGGGGCGATGTCCTCATCCGGATAGCGGCGGCGGAGATAGTCCCGCAGCACCCGGAAGTGGCTGCCCGGCTCAAGGGTCTCAAAGTTCTTGGCGATGACGTTGATGTAGATTTCCTTCTTGCTGTCCAGATGCCGGAGCACCTTCTGCAGCGCGGGGGCGGAGAGGGTGTTGCCCGCATAGACGATCTCGGGGGTGCCGCCCTGCTGCAGGGCCTTGATGACCGCCCGGGCGGCCTGATTGGAGCCGCCCACGCCCACCAGCACGAAGGCGTCGGCCTTCTCCCGGATCTCGGCGGCCTTGTCCATCATGGCTTTATAGGCGTCATTCTGCTCCATAGGCTGGAGCCAGCCCTTGACGTCGGCTTCCTTGCCGGGGTCCATCAGGTCGGCATAGGCCAGCGCAGCCTTTTTCTCCGTCTCAGCCAGAAGGGCCTCATCGGCAAAGGGCGCCGCCATGGAAAATTCAATGCGGATGTCCTGCATGGTAGCTCCTCCCCTCAGACCTGACTGTCCAGGAAGGCCCTGGCCTTTGCGTAGCGGCCGAAGTCCTGCTCGCCGGTCTCGTATTCCACCACGGCCCAGCCGTCCTCAGGCAGATAGTCCGACAGGAAGGCGAGCATTTTGCGGAAATCGGTCTGTCCGCCGCCCAGATCGGGGAAGAAGGGGGTGATGTCGCCGCCCAGATGGCGGGTGTAGTCGTCCTTCAGCTCCTCGCCCTCGGGCAGGTATTTCTGTCCGGCGAAGTCCCGCAGATGCACATAGGAAACCCGTCCCCGGTTTTCCTCCAGCACCTGATAGGGGTCGTAGCCGCCCTTCTGCACCCAGCCCAGGTCAAAGGCGAAGTTCATATGGGGGGCAAAATCCCGGATAGCCTTATACATGGCGGCATCGTCCACCAGAAACTCGCTGGCGTGGTTATGGTAGCCCAGCGTCACGCCCAGCTCCCGGCAGGCCAGCGCGGCCTTGTCCATGGCGCGGGCGGCGGCCTCGGGGTCAGCACAGGCGTTGCCGGACATGGTCAGATTTTTGTTGGGAAAATCTTTGATGAAATTCGCCGCGTCGGTGACGATGGCGATGGCCTTGTCGGGATCGGTAAGCCAGGTGTCCATGGGGACGCCCACATGGAGAGCAGCCAGCTGGATGCCGGCCGCCTGCAGCGCCTGCTGCAGAAACTCCTTCCGCTCGGTGCCGAAGAACCGGGCGCCCATCTCCACCCCCTGAAAGCCGGTGGAGGCCATGCCGCTCAGCACGGCGTGGGTGTCGGTGGCGATCTTCTCCCGGAAGAGCACGCAATGGCAGCCTAATTTCATATGGATCACGCCTTTCTGTCAGAGTCTGTTCAAAGATAGAGGTTCAGGTGATCCCGGGCCTTCAGCAGACCCTTCTGGATCTTTTCAATGGAGCCGCACCAGACCGGATCCTCATGCTCGATGCTGATGGTGCCGTCGTAGCCATGGACCTGCAGGTCGGAGATGATCCGTCCCCAGTCGAGGCTTCCCAGACCGGGGAGCCGGTAGCGGTACCAGATGTTGTCGTACTCCTTGGTGCCCTCGCCGTTGTCTACCGGGTGGTCAAACCGCTGCACCGTGTGGAGAATGCCGCATTTCCGGAGCTTTTCCCAGAGAATTTCACAGTCCTTGCCGTGCACATGGAAGATCCTGCCGGCGAACTGCTCCACCATGGGGTAGGGATCAATCATCTCCCAGAC
>JAQXNQ010000214.1 GCA_029098085.1 Oscillospiraceae bacterium | reverse complement strand
CCTCCCGCACACCGGCCTCCCGGCTGGTTTCCCCCGACTGGACGCCGCCGCCGGTGACGCCCCACTCTCCGGGGAAAAATTTCTTCTTTATCGAGCGCAGCTGCAGCAGGCAGTTTCCTGCCCTGTCAAACAGCAGCACATGGACATGCCGGTAGCACTCCCCCGGCGCCCGCTTCTCATCCCGGGGCACATGGCGGCGGAGCAGGGATCCGTCCCGGCTGTACAGATCAATGTACTCCATAGAAAACGCCTCCTCTGTGCGTAAAATAAAAGCGCGGAGGACGGAAACTCCATTCAATCCCCCGCACAGTTTGCTCTTAAAGGCCCAGATACTCGTGCAGAGCCTGGCCCAGCTTTCTGGTGCCCTCCACCACCTTCTCGTCGGAAGGAGTGGAATAGTTCAGGCGGAAGCAGCGGCTGGGCGTGCCTTCCTCCACATTGAAGGCGACGCCGGGCACCACCGAAACGCCCTTTTCCTTGGCATACTGGACAAAGCCCAGCATATCGGCGCCCTCGGGCAGGGTGCACCACAGGAACAGGCCGCCCTGGGGGGTGGTGTATTTGACCTCCTTGGGGAAGGTCTCCCGGATGGCGTCCAGCATCAGGCCGCTCTTGTGCTTGTACAGCGCGCGGATCTGCTCAATATGTCCGTCAAAATCGTACTCTTCCATGTAATGGGCGATGAGCATCTGGAAGAACTGGTTGGTGTGGACATCGCTGGCCTGCTTGCCCACCGTCATCTTGGCGATGATGGCCTTGGGAGCCAGCACGAAGCCCACCCGGATGCCGGCGCTCATGACCTTGGACATGCTGCCGCAGTAGATGACGATGCCCTCGGTGTCCATGGACTTGATGGTGGGGATGTCCTCGCCGTCAAACCGCAGCTCGCCGTAGGGGTTGTCCTCCAGAATGATGACTCCGTACTTGACGCAGAGGTCATAGACAGCCTTGCGCTTCTCCAGACAGGTGCAGGTGCCCAGGGGATTCTGGAAGGACGGGATGGTGTAGAGCATCTTCACGTTGTCGTTTTCCCGGAAGGCCCGCTCCAGCGCCTCCAGATCCATGCCGTCATCCAGCACATCGACACCCTTCAGGGTGACGCCGTAGGAGCGGAAGGTGTTCAGCGCGCCGATGAAGGCGGGGTTCTCACTGACCAGCACATCTCCCTCGTTGCACATGACCTTGGTGGCCAGGTCGATGGCCTGCTGGCCGCCGCTGACCACGATCAGCTCGTCGCCGTCGGTGCCCATGGAGAATTTCTCCTTCAGGCGCTTTTTCAGCAGCTCCCGCAGCTTGGGATAGCCCTCGGTGATGCCGTACTGGAAGGCTATACCGGCCTCTTCGTCGAAGATCCGGCAGGCGATTTCCCGCATCTCGGCGATGGGAAAGGACTCCACGGCGGGGTTGCCCGCGGCCAGCGGGATGATGTTGGGATCGCTGTTTTTCAGGATCTCCCGGATGGCGGAGGGTTTCAGGTTGTTGATGCGATCTGCGAATTTGTACTCCATTTGTTTTTGCCTCTTTCAATAGAATGGAACGCCGGACGTCCGGCCGTTCCGGGAATCAATGCTGCTGGGTTTGGGAAGAGTGCGGAGAAAGCGAAGCCGGGCAGGTTCAGGAACTGATTCCGTTCCAAACAATTCACCGGATTGTTTGGAAGAGAAGGGTGAGCGAAGAAACCAAATGGATGGAAGCGGCATCGAGCCGCCTCCATCCATATGAGACCCCCTTAATAGGGTTCTCATACTCTCCTGATTTTTTGTGTGGAAAGAGATTTCGCTCTCTGCGAGATTTGACCGCAGGGCAAATCCAGGCGACACGGGCTCCGCCAGACTAAGGCCGAAGGCCGTGTCGAGGACCCGCAAGGGCCGCAGGCCCTTGACCCATAATCCTTGGCAATATCAGGGTGGAAAGCGAGAATCTGCCGACTTCCGCCAGCGTCTCTCCTATCTCAACTCAATTCTCAGCCTTCAGCTTCTCGACCAGCTCCCCAATCATGGCCAGCTTGTCGGGGATGGCGATGTGCTGGGGACATTCGGCCATGCAGGCGCCGCATTTCTGGCAGTTGTGTACCTGCTCGGACTCGGGGATGTCGGCATAATTCCGCAGGAAGCGGGATGCGTTCTTCTGCAGGGCGTAGCCGTTGTAGGTGCGGAATACCTTGGGAATCTCCACGCCGAAGGGGCAGTCCATGCAGTACCGGCAGCCGGTGCAGGGCACGAAGTCCTTCTTCAGGCAGTTGTCCACCACATCGTCCAGCACGGCCTGATCCTCCGCCGTGATGGGCTGGAACTGCTCCATGGTTCTGACGTTGTCCTCGATCTGCTCCAGATTGGACATGCCGCTGAGGACGGTCATGACGCCGGGCAGGCTGGCGGCAAACCGGATGGCCCAGGAGGCCGTGCTCTGGTCGGGACGGGCAGCCTTCAGCTTCGCTTCCGCGTCAGCGCCGGGATTGGCCAGGAAGCCGCCGCGCACCGGCTCCATGATGATCACGGGAATGCCGGCCTTCTCAAGAATCTCGTACTGGCCCCTGGAATCCTGCAGCGTCCAGTCCAGATAGTTCAGCTGAATCTGGGCAAAATCCCACTCATAGGTGTCCACAATCTCCTGCAGCACGGCGGGCGTATCGTGGAAGGAGAAGCCCAGATGGCGGATCTTGCCCTCCTCCTTCATCTTACGGAGGAAGTCATAGGCGCCGAAATCCTTCAGCTTCTTGAAATGGCCCGCGTCCAGCGAATGGCAGAGGTAGAAGTCGAAATACTCCACCTGGCATTTCTTCAGCTGGTCGTTGAAGATCCGCTCCACGTCGGCGGGGGTGTCGGCCATCCAGATGGGCATCTTGCTGGCCAGATAAAAGCTGTCCCGGGGATACTTCTTCAGGGCCACGCCTGCAAACAGCTCGGAATCGCCGCTGTGGTACATGTAGGCCGTGTCAAAGTAATTGACGCCGTGGCTGTAGGCATAATCCACAATCTTCTGGGCAGCCTCATAGTCGATGGCATCCTTGTCGGGAGACAGCTTGGGCAGGCGCATCATGCCCAGACCCAGCAGAGAAATCGCAGTGTCGGTGTTCTTATACATCCGTTTTTCCATCATGTTCTTCCTTTCTGTATACAGGTATAACAGCATTATAGGCCTTTTTCACGCGGGAATCAAGCCTTTTTATGCAGCAGCGCCGCTTTTTTTGTCAGGACGCCAGATATTCCGCCCCGATGACCTCGTCCAGCAGGCTGCCAATGTAATCCAGACCAAACTCGGGGTAATTGCGGCGGACGCCGTGATTATTGGCCAGCTCGGCGGTATAATCGGACAGCGGATAGATGCGGTTATTGGCAAAGCCCCAGTCATAGTGGGTAATGGTGGGGATAAAGGACACATCGGTGATCTCGATGGGGCTGTCCGGAGTCTCCCGGCGGACGGTGTAGTCCAGCACGCCGCCCACCATCCGGGCGGGACGGTCCTGCGCCGAAATGAAATTGCCCAGGGAATAGGCGATCAGCGCCTGACGGCCGTCGGCGGTTTCCCGGGTCTCGATGGGCTGCAGCACATGGGGATGATGACCGATGACGATATCCACGCCCCAGTCGGTGACCTTCTCGGCCAGATAGACCTGCCGGTCGGTGGGCACATGGGTGTATTCGTTGCCCCAGTGGATGTTCAGAATCACCACATCCGCCTGCTCCCGGGCCTGCTCGATCCGGGCCTTCAGCATCGCCTCATCGGTGCTCTGCATCAGCACCACCTCGGTTCCGGCGGGCAGAGAGAGGCCGTTGGTCAGCTCGGTGGCCCCCAGGAAGGCGAAGGTCAGGCCGTTTTTCTCCATCAGCCGCAGATTACTGTAGTCCTCGTCGTTCAGATAAGCGCCGGTGATCAGGGCATCGGGGTAGCTGTCCCGCCAGTTCTCCAGACAGTTGATCAGCCCCTTCTCTCCCTTGTCCAGCACATGGTTGTTGGCCACGTTGAAGACATCGAAGCCGATGGAGGTGATGGTGTCGGCCAGTTCGACGGGCGAGTTGAAGCAGGGATAGGTGGAGGGGTTGTAGTCCGGAGCGATGACCGTCTCCTGATTGAGGGTGGAGATGTCGGCGTCGGCGATCAGATCGGCGATGTTTTCATAGGCGTAGGTGAAATCGTAGCCGCCATTTCCGGCCCGGGCCGCGGCCTGCTCGTAGATGGAGTTGTGGATCAGATCATCTCCGGCGGATTTCAGCCGCACCACCGAGGGCTCCGGCTCGGGCTCGGGCTCAGAGGAGGGTTCGGGCGCGGAGGAAGGCTCCGGAACGGAAGCCACGGAGGAGGACTCCGGCGCGGACGAAACGTCCACCGGGACCACCTCCCCGGCGGGCAGCAGCCGGAAGACGGCAAAGGCAGCAGCGGCAATGACGGCCACACTGCAGGCAACGAGAAGCTTTTTGGCAGTAGATTTCATGGGAACCTCCTGAGGGTTAGTGAATAATGAGCGGTGAAGAGCGAACAGTTATGGTAAGCTGCCCCTGTGGTCGTTCAAATGATCGGTGAACGAGTTCGGAAAGCTGCTACGCTCTCGATAAGCTGCCAAAACAAAGAAAAACTTTACCCGGGTTTTCTCCGCCGTTTTTCCTTATTAAATAGGCCTTCAAACACGCCTCCGCCCGAAAGCATCCGGCATCAGCAAAAGCGATTTCCAAACTCTGGCACTTCCATGCAGATATTATACCATAAATTTCGACAGATAGCGAGAAAAAGCTGACAGTTTTCCAGTTTTTCGCAACATTCACAGATTATCCGTTGACCTTTTGGAAGGGATGGGATACAATAAGAGAGAATATGACAGGCCTTCGCAGCCGCCCGGGCTGTGAAGGGAGCCGCACGGAACATTTCGGCCGCCCCGGGGAAGCGATTCCCGGCAAGGCCGGCGGTCTCCTGACAGGCCGGAAAGGGTTTTTCATGACGACAATTTCTCCTTCTCTGCTGGCGGCGGATTTCAGCCGTCTGGATCGGGAGCTGCAGCGGATCACCGACGGAGGCGCCGAATGGCTGCATCTGGATGTGATGGACGGCGTATTCGTCCCCAACATCAGCTTCGGCATCCCGGTGGTGAAATCCATCCGGAAATGCTCGCCGCTGCATTTTGACCTGCACCTGATGATTCAGGATCCGATGCCCTATCTGAAGCCCTTCGCCGACGCGGGCGCGGATACCATCTCCTTCCACCCGGAATGCGGCTGTGACGCGGAAGCAGTCATCGATGCCATCCATGCCCTGGGCAAGCGGGCGGGCGTCGCCATCTGCCCCTCCACCCCGGCGGAAAGCCTGCAGCCTCTGCTGCATAAGCTGGAGCTGGTCATGGCCATGAGCGTGGAGCCCGGCTTCGGCGGACAGAAATTCATGGACTGCTGCCTGCCCAAGCTCCGGTGGCTGCGGGAGGCTGCCCCCTCGCTGGATCTCAGCGTGGACGGCGGCATCAACGCCGAAACCGGACGGCTCTGCCGGGAGGCGGGCGCCAATGTACTGGTGGCCGGTTCCTACGTGTTCGGCGCCGAAGACGCCGCCGCTGCCATCCGTTCGCTGCGGTAAGGCCGCTTTCATCCGATCCCGACGGGCGATCCCGCCAGGCGAAATCGCCTGGCGATTTCGCCGAGGATCGCGCTGCTCTCCGACGGGGAGCCCTGACACGGAAGGGTGTGTTTGTTTGAAATCAGCTGTCCCAGTGGATTACCGCAAGCAGTCCCGAAGCATCTTCATCGCCCTGCTGCCGGTTCTGTTCATGTCGATATATTATTACGGCCTGCGGGCGCTGCTGCTCTGCGGCTTCGGAGCAGCCGTCTCGGTGGCCACCGACCTGCTCTGCCGGCTGCTCCAGCGGAAAAGCACCCGGGAGCCCTACGATCTTTCCGCCGTCAATACCGGCATGATGCTGGCCATGATGCTGCCCGCCTCGGCCCCCTACTGGCTGGTGGGCGCGGGCGCTTTTCTGGCCATCGCCATCGTCCGGCACCCCTTCGGCGGTACCAGCGCCACCCTATTCCACCCGGCCAACACCGCCTTCGCCTTTCTGCTGATCTGCTGGACCGAGCTGGTCACCCGCTATCCCCTGCCCCGGCAGCAGCTGCCCCTCAGCTCCGACACCGGCGTGACCCTCTACTCCTCCCCGGCGGCCAAGCTGATGACCGGCGGCGCTGAGCGGCTGGACTGGCTGGACATCCTCATGGGCAATTTTGTCGGGCCCATGGGCTGCACCTGCGTGCTGATTCTGGTCTGCTGCGGCGTTTTCTTCGCCCTGCGGGGCACGATCCTCTGGCAGATCCCCGCCGCGTCCCTGTCGGTGGTCGCCCTCTTCGCCTGGCTGCTGCCCCGGGTCAATTCCAGCTCCTTTTCCTCGGTGACGCTGGAGCTGATCAGCGGCACCATGCTCTTCTCCATCTTCTTCATCGCCTCGGTGGACAGCGGCGAGATTCACACCGGACTGGGCAAGTGGATCTGCGGCTTCATTCTGGGCGGGCTCATCGTGCTGCTGCGGTCCCTGAGCCGCACCGAGATGGTCACCCCCTTCGCCATTATCATCATGAACACCATCGACCACCGGTGTGACGCCTACGGGCAGAATATCATCGCCCTGCTGCGCCGGATCTTTTCCCTGCTGGGGCGGGCCTGCCGCTGGACCGGCAGAGCGGTCGTTCACTTCTTCTCCACTCTCTGGGAGCGGTTTTCCGACCTGCTGCAGAAGCTGGTGGATTCCCCCAGAAAGTAATCCCGAAAGGAGGGCGCCGCCTTGCGCCGGTTCTATCAGAAGCACCGTCAGCAATTCGACCACATCGATTATCTGCTGCTGCAGAACCCCGTGTTGGAACGGGGACTGACCATCGCCCCGGTCATTGTGGCGGGCAATACCGTCAAAAACGGACTGGCGTTGGGGCTGGCCTTCTGCGTCATTACTGTGGTGACCATCCTGTTCACCGCCCTGATTCCCAAAAGGCTGCCCTATACCCTGCGGGTCATCTGCAACGCTCTGGCCGCCTCGCTGGTCTTCATTCCCACCGCCATGCTGGTGGAACAGCTGCTGCCCGGCTCCATCTTCAATCTCGGCATCTACCTGCCGCTGCTGGTGACCAACTCCCTGATCGTCCAGAAGAGCGATTCCCGCTACCATAAGCTGCCGCCGAAGGAAATGCTGCTGCAGCTCTGCTGTACGGCGGTGGGCTTTTTGCTGGTCATCATGACCGTTTCGTCTCTGCGGGAGCTGCTGGCCTACGGAACCCTCATGGGCAAGCCTGTACAGTGGATGCCCTTTACAGTGCCCGCCGTCTCCCTTCCCTTCGGCGGATTCATCCTCACCGGTCTGCTGTCGGCGGCGGTGCAGGCCCTGCGGCTGTGGCTGACGGCTCCCGGAAAGGCCCGGACAGAAAAGGAGGCCGGCGTATGATCCACTACGGCGATCTGATTCAGGAGGTACTGGGCCGGTCGGTTTCCATCGCCATGACCGCCATTTTCGTGGAGAACATCATCTTCACCCGCGCGCTGGGCATCAGCGCTTCGCTGTTTGTGCTGCGCAAGGAGCACGACCGCCGGCTGTTCTGCATGGTGGTCACCATGATCACCACCCTGTCCTGCTGTCTGGCATCCCTGTTCAACCGGACACTGGGCTGGTCGGAGCACGCCTACTACCTGCGGCCGCTGGCCTATGTGCTGACGGTGGGCGTGGTGTATGTGGCGGTGCTGCTGTTCTCGGCCAGGTGTCTGCCGAAGCAGTGGGAGCGGCTCAAGCCCATGATCCATCTGGCCGCCTTCAACAGCGCGGTCATCGGTGCATTGCTGCTGACCGGGGAGAGCACCTGGGACATCTGGGGGTATCTGGCCTTCGGTCTGGGCACCGGCATCGGTTACACCCTGGCCTCTTACCTGGTTTCCCTGGGCTTTGAACGGCTGCAGAGCGACAAGATTCCCCCCTCCTTCCGGGGCTTTCCCATTACGCTCATCTATATCGGCATCCTGTCCCTGGCCTTCTACGGGCTGATCGGACACGGACTATCGATGTAAGCGCTTTCCCCTGCGGGGAAAGCTGCAAGAATCCTCTCGGTCTTCAGGACCGCGCCGTAAAATCCTTCGGATTTTGGACGTCGGATTCTTGCGCGTGAGCGGGTAAACGAAAGTGCTTTCATCGAGTGAAGAGTGAATAGTTAAGGTGAATCGGGGCTGCGCCCCTTGATACTGGCGA
>JAQXNQ010000213.1 GCA_029098085.1 Oscillospiraceae bacterium | reverse complement strand
CGGTGCCGACACAGATGAAAGAGACCTTTCGAGGTCTCTTTCGCACATTCCTCTTTAGCTCAGTCGGTAGAGCGTTCGGCTGTTAACCGAAATGTCGTTGGTTCGAGTCCAACAAGGGGAGCCAAAGGAAAGCTCAGGTTTTCGCCTGAGCTTTTTTGTTGTCCGGGGTGCGATAGAAGCATTGAAAATGATCAGATAGCGTAAAAGCCAGCAGACGAAAAGGGAATTTTCGTCTGCTGGCTTTTGCACATTTCAGTCTGCCGCCGGTTCCTTCAGGCAGAGCTTTTGACCTTGGCTTTATCCGATATATTTTTCCATGGAAAAGCGCGCCAGTCGGATATGCTGTCGGGCGACTGTATAGGACATGGCCAGGCCCCCGTCCTCGAAATATTGAATGAAGGGGTAGAAACAGCTGCTGTGCATTTTCGCCTGCAGGATGACCTGGCTGTTCGCCAGATGATTCTGATCGATCCGCAGAATGCCGATATGTTCCCGGTCAATGGGGGCGTGAAAAAGGTACAGCTGCCCATCGTACAGAATAAAATCGGAGCGCGACTGGCAGTCCTCCACCAGAACGGGTGTTTCCCAGGTATCGTTCACCAGATCATACGCTGTCAGGAAGCCGTATCCGGTGTCGTCATGCTGCCGGACAAAATAGTAACATTTATCGTTCAGTACATAGGCGGCATTCTCCCACTTGGAGAGATTTGGAAAAGAGGGTTGAGACACATACTCCCAGGTAATGAAGTCTCGGCTTTTGATCAGCATGTTGAAATCCCCGCTGTAGGCGCCAGTGTACCAGTACAGTGTGCCGTCTTCCTCGCGGGCGGTGAATTTCTGCATAATGCCGATGTCCGCGTACATTTTTTTACGGCCGATGCCATTTTCGGCCAGGGCAGAGCAGATTCCGGAGGCACTGAAATCATTGACCGTATTTCCCACCTTCAGGCGGTTGACGCCGACTTCTCCCAGCTTCTTTTGGGAAATACTGAAGGGGCGATACAGTCTGTAATAGTTCTGCCCGATCTCAGCTGTCCACAGAATATAGAGAGTATCCGCATTCTTGCGGGCCAGGATGGTATCGTACACCAGGTTGACCCGCTGGCCGGAACAGGTGTCCCCCACCGACTGGATGTCCAGAAAGGTTTTGTTTTCGGGTTCGGATACAGGACAGTACGCCAGCCTGGCCGTCTGATTCTCCGGATCCTCGGCGGCGCTTCTGGTGTTGGCGTAATAGGTCATGTAAATGACGCCATCAATGACCATAAAAGTGGAAACATGAGCCATCTGATCGATTCCGCTTTTTTCAAAGTCGGCAATATAACGCTTTTCGATTTCATCGGCAAAGGCTTCGCCGCGCTCCCTGGCCGGAGCGGAAGCATCCGCTGCGTCAATCCGGGCGGCGTATTCCGCGATCTCCCTGCCTTCCAGGAGGATTTCGGGCTTGAGGGTTGGATAATCTGCTGAGAAAATCCCGGGTTGGTTCATAGCATTGCCTCCTGTTCATTTACCGAAAGCGACGGACCTGCTTTTTTCCTGAGTATAGCATGCGTTGGGATGACTGTCAAGTTCATTTTTCAAAAAATTGGGCGAATGTGAAGAGCAGCGGTTATTTGTACTCATACCCGAGAACCTGCCAGACGTGAGGCTGTCCCTTGCCCCGTTTGGGGCAGGTGGTTCCCGGCGGGATGCTGTTTGCCAGGCAGGTTACCCGATAGCCGCAGTATTTGCACTGTCTGGTTACGAATTTCGATTTTCCTTTGGGGACAGGCATTTTCATTTCCCTCCTTTTATGGGAATGCCGGGGCGCTGTGTGCCGCATTCGCCGCAGAAATTGCCGGTGTTGATTCTCCCGCAGGGGCATTCCCAGGTTTCAATGGCAGGCTCCAGCGTGGGCAGATTGACAGGTTGTGCTTCCGGCATGGGGACAGCGGCACGCGGCTCCATTTTTCGAATGTCGTTCCACATGGCCCTGATGATTCTTCGGGTCAGAGAAAAGATGGCGCTGGCCAGCTTGCCGAATAATCCCAATATCCAGAATAGTCCGGCAACGGGATACAGGATGACGGCCAGAGCCACGGTGATCAAAACGGCGATGATGTATGAAAGCGCTGCAATCATGGTTTTTCCTCCAATCTTTCTCTGATCATCCTCCTCACGGTTTTTTCCGAATATCCATACTTGATGGCCAGGGTTCGGAGATTGGTTCCGTCATATTCCTGGATGACGATCTGCTGAATCCTGGATGGGTTGAAAAAACGGGTCGGAAAGCTGATTTGCTGTCCTCTGAACATCTGGTAAATGACCATCGCGGCATCCATCCCGAGGGCTTCGCCGATCTCCCGATATACCGTGTTCAGCAGCTCCGGATCATTTTCTGTCAATTTCACCACCTCTGCGTATCATTGTAGCGAATTTGGGTTCTCAAGTGTAATCCCATTGTCTTTGCATTTGTCCGGATCTGAGCGCACTGCGCACTGGGATGGATGTCCTCCGGTTTCCGGCACGGCTGTCCTTTCGTGGAACAGCAAGCTGTCTGTGAAACGGACAGCTATAGCATACGCCTGCAGGAGGACAGACGGTAGTCCCGGCAAATCTTTTGCCGCTAAATCTTTTTCCGCAAAGCTATTTGCTGCCGGCAGAGAAAGGACGCAGAAACCCGTTCAGCCGGACAGGCCCCTGTCCAGCTGCTATGGTATGATGCTTTCGGATGAAAGGGGGCATCATCTTGCACAAACCGGAAGAAGCGCTGCTCGCTGATCACCTGCATCACCGACTGCCGGGAGATCTCCATTGACTACTACCGGATGGATCGCTCCTATGTCACCCACCGGCTCCGGCCGGCGTCGGTGCTGTTTACCGATTTCTATTTCTATTTGATCGCCTTTAAGGCGGACAGTGACCGTCCGGAGCCGGTTTATTTCCGCGTGGACCGCATCAAGCGCCTGGTGGAGCACCGGAAGCGGTTCAGCGCCGAAGAGGGTGCCTTTGACGAAGGGCTGCTCCGCCGGAGAAGCCTGTTCATGTGGCCGGGCAGGCTGCGGACCATTCGGTTTGAGTTCACCGGCCCGTCGGTGCAGGCGGTGCTGGATAAGCTGCCCACTGCCAAAGTCATCGAGCGCAGCGGCGGCGTCTGCCTGATTGAAGCGGAGGTTTACGGCGACGGAATCAGGATGTGGCTGCTCAGTCAGGGGAGCTGGGTCAGGGTCGTTGGGCCGGAGGAGTTTGTGGAGGAAATGAAAGCGGAAATCGGAAAAATGCAGGCGCTGTATGAAGGCGGCGCCTGCGGCAAGGGCTGATGCGGAATGCGCCGCCGGACGAAAGGCCGCCGAAGCGGCCCGCTGCCTTGCTGAAATGTGAAAACGCTCAGCCTGTCCGGGAGCTTCCCGGCAGACCGAGCGTTTTGTTTGCGATGGGAGCGTCTGCGTCATTCCGCAGCCTTGAAATTGTACACCGGCAGAATCCGCTGACGGATATCGACGGTGGGGCCGATATGGGACATGATCTCTTCGGCGCTCTTGTAGGCCATGGGTGCTTCGTCCAGGGTATCGCGATCCACACAGGTGGTGTAGATCCCCTCCATTTCCCTGCGGTACTGCTCCAGGCTCAGCCGCTGGAGGGCGTCCCTGCGGCTCATGAGGCGGCCTGCGCCGTGGGGAGCGGAGCAGTTCCAGTCGGGATTGCCCTTGCCGACACAGATCAGGCTGCCGTCGCGCATGTTGATGGGGATCAGCAGCTTCTGTCCCTCGTAGGCGGCCACAGATCCCTTGCGCAGAATCATGTGGTCGGTGTCGATGTAGTTGTGGATGGTGGTGAACTGCTCCACCGGGGTCAGATGCAGCCCCATGAGGATCACATCCGCCATGGCCCTGCGGTTCAGGGCGGCGAAGTGCTGGATGATCTTCATGTCGTGGATGTAGTCCTCAAACAGCTGTCCCTCCACATAGGCCAGGCTGGCGGGGAGGTTGATGGGGTGCTCCTTCTGCAGCGCTTCGATGGTGGGCTGGATCTCCTGGAACCGCCCCTGGGCCTTCAGCTCAGCGATGACGGCCTCCACCTGGTACTGGGCGCCGCCCCAAAGGGCCCTGCGTCCCTCGTCCTGATAATACTTCGCCACTTCGTTTCCGATGTGGCGGGAGCCGGAGTGGACGACGATGAACAGATCTCCGTTTTCGTCCCGGTCGGCTTCGATGAAGTGGTTGCCGCCGCCCAGAGAGCCGATGCTTCTCCGGGCCCGCTCCAGATTGACGGCAGAGCGGCAGCGGAGCGCGGTCAGGTCGATTTCGGCGTTCAATCCGTGAGGAATGGCGCGCACCTCCCGTCCGGAGGGAATCCGGTCACGGATGAGGGCGTCCAGCTTGCCGAAGTCCAGGGTTCTCTCCGCGATGCGGATGGTCTCCATGCCGCAGCCGATGTCCACCCCCACCATGCCGGGAACGATCTTGTCGGTGATGGTCATGGTGGTGCCGATGGTGCAGCCCATGCCGGCGTGCACATCGGGCATGATGCGGATTTTGCTGTCGGAGAAGGCGGACTGGTCGCAGACCGCCCGGATCTGGTCAGCGGCAGCCTGTTCCAGCGCATCGGTATAGCAGACGGCGGTGTTGTATCTTCCGGTGATTTCAATCATAACGATCGCTCCTTTCGTGAAGGGATGGCGGAAGCGGTTTACGCCGTGATGCAGGCGTACCGCTCCGCGCCGAGAATGTCCAGCATATACTGCAGCGGAGACAGCTGGCCGCTGGTGACCATGTCGAAGAGTCTGGGCGTGCAGCCGCTGACCAGCGCGACGCCCTGCTCGTTCCAGGTGACGGGCTGCTGGAGATTGCGGCTCTGGACGTTCCAGAAAATGACTTTGGGCAGCTGATATCCATGGGCAGCAAAGGTACTCCTGGCGTTTTGGAAGACGGTCTCATCCGCGTCGGCGACGCAGCTGTCGAATTCCATGTCGGAGATGATGTACAGGGCGGAGGGCAGCTCCTCCTGGGGGACCCGATGGCGGACGGCGGCCTTGAGGATCAGCTTGAAGACAGCTTCCAGATTGGTGTTTGCCACTTCGTTGAAGGAGCTGATATAGCAAAGCCGGTCAGCAAAGGTGTCACCCTTGATCTCGATGAGCTGGGGCCTTCCGGAGAACTCAATGAAATGATTCCGGAACGCGCCGGTGTTGTGCTCGGCGAAGTACAGTCCCAGAGACAGCGCCACCGAGGCGGGCAGGGGCTTGCCGCCCATGTACATGGAACCGGAGGTATCGATGACGGCCAGCGCGTTTTCGCCCGACCCGAAGCGGGGCAGGGAAGCCCAGGTCGCGTTCAGGGCCTGCTTTTCCTCTTCGGACATGGAGCGCATGCTGCCGAAGCAGTCCAGGTAAGGCTCCACCAGCTCGTAGGGCATCAGGGTATCGGCGTGCAGCCCAGCTTCGCCCCGGGATACCTTTTCGAGGAATTCCCGGTAGCGCTCCCCGTCGTTGCGGAAAAAGGCCTTGCGGTATTTGAACATGGCCTTGGAGGGCTGCTTGCTGTAGTCAAAGGTATAATTCCGCTGGCGCAGGTCGTTCTCGAGAATCCGGATCCGCTCCCGGAGGCGTACCAGGGTCTTGCGGTAGGTGCGCTCGTCCATGCCCAGAAACCGCGCGATGCGCCGGGCGCTGCGGACGGTCTCTTCGTTGGAGGCGTTGACCGAGGGCAGCCACTTGGCCAGCAGGCTGACGCCCTCTCCCTTTTCCAGAGAGACGAGGTCCGCTTCCAGCTGGCGCCGGATCAGCTCGCAGGCTTGCTGCTCACAGGGGGTGTTCAGCAGAACCAGCAGATCGTCCCAGCGGCCGAACTCCGATACATGGATGAGGTTTTTCCGCACCGAGGCAGGCTGGTTTTCGGCCAGCCAGCGCAGGCAGATCCGGAACACCCGCCGCTCACCCAGACCGCCCCGGATATCCCGGGCAAAGAACAGCGTCTTCATGGCCAGGTCGGGATTTTCCGTGAAGGCCCGGATAAAGCGTCTGCGGATATCCTCTTCGTCCGCGCTGCGCAGGGCGCCGATGGCGGCAAACAGATCCAGACAGTCCGTGCCGGTGGAACCATAGGCGGCAGCACCGTTTTCGGTGAAGGTGCGGTTGGCTTCGTCTTTGATAAAGTTCAGCATGAAAATCCCTCCTCAGGATCAGATAGAGTCAATACACAAAACAGTCGGAAAAGTCCCCAAAGCACATCTTCAAATTATGTACAATCGTGAAAGAAGAAGGCATTGCTGTGCGTGCTTTTCATCTCCGGGGCGGCCGCTCCTTTTCGGCGCCCCTGCGCCTGCCGGCTTTACGCCGCGCAGGCCGGGTGGATTCAGGCGGATTCCTGTCCGCGTCATCGGGAGCGGTCATAACGGAGATACGGTTCATTTCCGTGACAAGGCGCTGTTTGCTATGGGCCAGGGGCCCGATTTTCCCGGACAGGTGCCGGGACTTTTTCCTCCAGATAGCTTCAGAAGTTGCTGTCAGTGCCTTTCGGGATGAAACAAGGTACCGTTCAGACGGGGATCGAACCCGTATCCTCCGGATTATAAGTCCGGCGCTATCCATAGCCAGCTCTGAGACATCGCTGTGGGTACCTTTGCTGTTTGACAAGACACCGTTTTCTTTTTCCAGTAAGAAGAAAGGTTGTTGCTGTTGGTGTCTTTGTGTCTCTATCATACCAGCCTTCGGATGGAAAATCGTGGAAAAAAAGTTGCGAACCCGGAAATTTCAGTCCCGGGTTCGCATGTCTTTCTGTTTCTGCAGTCTCTGGCAGAGCTTTTGAATGAAATCTTCCGGTGAAATCACCCGGACAACCGGGCCGAAGGACAGCACCCGGATCAGCAGCTCGGTCTCGTCCGCCTGCTCATATTGCAGGGTGACCCGATACCGGTTGTCATCGATGCGCTCCGTCTCCCTGTCCAGATGGGAGAAGTGGGACATGACCCGCTCCAGCCCGTTCCGCTCATCGGTCAGCTCCAGCACCAGCGTCTGCTTTTTCATGGGCCTGGGACAGTATTCCTCCTCCCTGCAGGGCTCCAGCAGGCGGCAGCCGGTGATCCGCCCCAGGTTGATGGAGATGGGCTCCTCTTTGCCGGAGGCGATCAGCCGGAACTTGTCGTCCTTGGAGGAATACTCCAGCCTGTAGGGGATGCACCGCCAGCTGTGGCTGATACCGGTGTGGCCGGTGAACTGAATGGCGATCCGGCGCTTTTGCCGGATGGCGGACAGGATGCAGCGGAACCGCTGGATGTATCCGGGATCCTCATAGGGATCCCCGTCGCTGTACCGGTCGTAATAGACCAGAGCCTCCCGGGGATAAAGGGGCTTTACCTCCTCCAGCCCTTCCATGGGCGGATCAAACAACTGGATCCGCGGGTCGGACAGCAGGGCTTTCAGCCACCGCTTCTGCAGAGCGGTCAGCGGCATGGTGGGCTTATGCTCCAGCGGGGTGGTGAAATCCTCCCGGAGCAGGGGCCAGGTTCCACTTTCCAGCGCCTCCGGGATGGTCAGAACGCTTTCCTCAAAGCCCTCCTCCCGGATGATGCGGTACGTGGACGCCCGGGTCAGCTGACCGGAGACCGCCTGCTCCAGCAGCCGGGCCAGCACGTTGTAATAGGCGCCGTACACCTCGGAAAACAGCATCAGGCGTCACCTCCGTACAGGGCGCAGGTCTGGTCGAGATCGTCGTAGAACCGCTGCACCACTGCTTCATTGGAGCATTCCAGCTTTTCAATCCTGCCGATGAAGGTGCGCAGCCAGGGGAGCAGCTCGGAGGCATCGTACACATCGGCTGTATACCGGCAGGTGTTGGGGCCGGTGCGCTCGACGGTGCCGTTTCGCTTTTCCCGCTCCAGACGGAGGGGAATGTGCGGCTCATCGTCATCAAAATGGATGGTCATCTCCAGATGCTCGGTCTGCAGGCTTTTGCTGACCGAGGTGCCCCACAGAAAGGCCCGGAACTGCCGGCAGCGTTCCCTGAAGGCTTCAGATTCCGGATCGCTGTCCAGAAGCTCCACCGTCTGAATATAGTCCAGCCGGAAAAACATCGGCTTGCAGGTGCCCTGATGCCAGCACAGCAGGTACTGTCTGCCGCCCTGGGTGCTGATGAAGATCTGCAGCGGGCAAACGGTGTGAACGGACGGTTCAGCCGGCCGCTTCCGGCTGACATTGGTCAGCCGGACAGCCCGCTTTTCGCCGATGGCGGTCAGCAGCTGCAGCAGGATCTGGCTGTCCAGAACGTGGAGAATGTAGTGATGCTTGAACTGAAAGCAGTCGGGAACGGCTCCCAGCTTGTCCAGCAGGGTGAAGCCGATGACGCCCAGCGGATCCTCTTCCGAGAAAAAAGCAGCGGCGTCCTCCCAGGCCTTCAGCGGCACCCGATCCTCCGACCGGCGGTACACCAGCTCCCGTCCGCGCTTTTCCGCCTGCAGAAGTCCCAGTGAGACATATTCCTTCAGCTTTTTGCGGACGGTGGAGATGTCCGGCTGCCAGTCGCTCTCAAAGCAGCAGAGGTATTTTTCCCAGAACAGGCTGAGAATTTCCTGAGCGGTGAGGGCAGCCCCGTCCTGCAGCAGATCCAGCACATAAAAGTGAAAGGTCACGTCCCCGGCGGTGAAGCTTTTGGCCTTGAAGGCCTTGTAGAGGGGATTGTGGGGAATCGACCGGCTGTCCACCGACAGGAACACCGTCTTGCCGCCCGGCGTCTGGCGGAAGCGCATGCAGTCCCCAAGCCAGCTTTCGATGCGGCGGCGTTCGTTGTCATAGCTGCGGGCACTTTTCTGGTCGTATTCCGTCCGGTTTTTGAAGCCGTACACATAAAACTGCCGGATGTACGGCCGGATACGGTCAAAATTCTTGATCAATTCGCTGTAGGCCATGCTTGTCCCCCCATTCGTTATGTTCAGTATACTGGAAATGGGGGAGAAAATCAAGCGGATGGGACAGACTGCGTCCGCTCCACAGCGGCAGCTTATCCTTCCAGAAACACCGTCTGCTCCGCCACACCGGGCAGATGGGCCACCTCCGCCAGGGTCAGCAGATTGGAGCATTCGCTCCAGCAGCTGCCGAAGATATTGCTGCCGATGCCTTCCTCGCCTTCCCAGTCGGAGAGATTCACCCGCTCACAGATGAAACCCTGGGGCATGGGCTTGCCCTGGGGGCTGCAGACGGGCCGATCCGGCCGGGACATGTACTGGCTGATGGTCAGGCTGATGTCCTGCAGCAGCTCCAGATAGGCCCGGTCTCCCGTCCATTTCCAGAGCCTGTACAGGCCGTCGCCGGACAGGGTGCAGATACCGGGGGCGGCATGCTTGTTCTGGACATTGGCAAAGACACTGCCCACCGATTTCATGCCCTTTTTTCCGAACTCACTGTCTGCCGGGAACCGGTAGTTGTAGCTGACCACCCAGCTGCTGCAGAGATGGGCCAGATGTTTTGCCCGGCTCAGCCAGATTTCCTCGCGGGTCTCGTCGTAGAGGTACACCATACTCTCCAGCAGGGCAAAGCAGCTCTCGCTGTCCGGTCCCTGCAGGATCTCGCCCGGGCCGCCGGTGGTATAGCCCCTTGCGGCATCCCGCTCATAGTACCGGGCGCCGATCTCTTTGGCGGCATTCAGATACCGCTCATCCCGGAAAAACCGCCAGGCCTCCACCAGACCGGCCGGTGCGATGGCGCCGCTGGTGGAGCCGCCGACCTTGATCTCACCGGTCTCCACATCCACAAACTGTCCCAGCTGACCGTATCGCTCCCAGAGCCGGACAAAGGCGTCCGCCAACCGGCGTGCCATTTCTGCAAGCTGCACCGGGATTTCCTTTCCGTGCTGCCGGATCAGGTCAAAATGCTTGAACAGAAACAGCAGCGCATCGGCGCATTTGCGGATCAGCACCCAGTTTTGGGTGCCGGGCGTGCGGAAGCCGTCGCCGGGCTCTTCACCAGATGCGGTGACAATGCCGCAGAGCAGGCCGCTGGCCTTCTGGGTGCGGGTCATGTGCTGCAGAGTCGCCATGCCCCGCTCCCATTCCGGCTCTCCGCCCAGCTTCATCAGGGGATAGGAGGCCATCCCTCCGCCCACCCAG
>JAQXNQ010000212.1 GCA_029098085.1 Oscillospiraceae bacterium | reverse complement strand
ACCCCGATACGAAACTCTCTTCTCCCAAACAACTGCCGATGATTCCACGGGCAATCTCAGGTACCAACGCGTCTGCTGCTATTTCGAGTCCCCCTCCCGTTATGGCCTCTTCGATACTTCTCCGCGTTTATCTCAACACATTTTTCTCTCCTGCAGTAAAAAACGACTCAGTAAAGCTGTCCTCGATTTTGGGGATGAAAAAGCAGCCATGCGTCAAGCAAGAGTGTAAATGTCAATGAATTGTGTTCTCTGCTGATTCGTATTCCTACTGCAAGGTGCAGTAGGAAAAAGAGAACGCCCATCTGGAAGCACTTCACCTGGAACTGATTATGCGAATCCAACAGGGAAATACCAATCTACAGACCGATTGTTTATCCGTGTCAGGCAAATTTTGCGAAGAAATGGAAAAAATTTTTGGGGATGCTTCTGCTCAAAAATCCCTCAGTCTGGTTTTGTTTCAGCAGAGCGGACAGCAACCCGCCAGGCCGTTTTCACTCCCCCACCTGTAAAATTGACACATTCAGATATAAAAATCCCCTATCCGACGTCGGCATTGTCCTGTATACTATAAGCGTAAGCTGCCGCAGAGCGGAAAACGCGGGATGCAAGCCGCCTGCAGCATCCATAAAACGGCCCGGAGGAATATAGCATGCTGAAAATCGAACATCTGACCAAAACCTACAGCGAAAAGAAAGCCGTTGACGATCTGAACCTGCACATCAGACCCGGAGAGTTCTACGGCTACATCGGCCACAACGGAGCAGGCAAAACCACGACTCTGAAAGCGGTCGCGGGGATTCTGCAGTTTGACGCGGGAGAGATTCTGATAAACGGAAAATCCATCCGGACCGCTCCCCTCGACTGCAAGCGGGAAATCGCCTATATCCCGGACAACCCGGATCTGTACGACTACATGACCGGCATCAAGTATCTTGATTTCATCGCCGATGTGTTCGGCGTCAGCGCCGCAGACCGGCAGGCCCGCATCCGCAAATACGCCGACCTGTTTGAGCTGACGGCGGATCTGGCCCAGCCCATCGCCGCTTACTCCCACGGCATGAAACAGAAGCTGGCCATCATTGCGGCCTGGCTGCATCAGCCGAAGCTCATTCTGATGGATGAGCCCTTTGTGGGGCTGGATCCCAAGGCCTCCCATCTGCTCAAGGGCATGATGCGCGAGGTCTGCGATGAAGGCGGAGCCATCTTCTTCTCCACCCATGTTCTGGAGGTGGCCGAAAAGCTCTGCGACAAGGTGGCCATCATCAAGGGCGGAAGGCTCGTCCGCTCGGGCACCATGGAGGAGGTCAAGGGTGACGACTCGCTGGAGGAAGTGTTCCTCGAACTGGAGGGAGAATCATGCTGAAGGTTCTGCTGAAAAAACAGATGACGGAGATCTTCCGCGGCTATTTCTACGACGCCAAGAAGAACCGCGCCCGCTCCAAAGCCGGGACGGCCGCCTACCTGCTTCTGTTCGTGGCCATCATGGTCGGTCTGCTGGGCGGCATTTTCACCTATCTCTCCCTGTCGGTCTGCGAGCCGCTGGCTGCAGCCGGTCTGGACTGGATGTACTTTGCGCTGATGGGACTGCTGGCGGTGCTGCTGGGCACTTTCGGCAGCGTGTTCAACACCTACGCCGGACTGTATCTGTCCAAGGACAATGACCTGCTGCTGTCGCTGCCCATTCCGGTTTCCGCGATTCTCGTCTCCCGGCTGCTGAGCGTCTATCTCATGGGGCTCATGTATTCGCTGGTGGTCATCCTTCCGGCGGTCATCGTCTACTGGATCGTGGTGCCGGTGACGGCGGGAACCGTGCTGGGCGGTCTGCTGCTGATGCTGCTGATTTCCATTTTCGTGCTGACCCTTTCCTGCGCGCTGGGCTGGGTCGTGGCGAAAATCAGTCTGAAGCTGAAGAACAAGAGCTTCATCACGGTGGTGGTTTCCCTGGCCTTCATCGCCGCATACTATTTCTTCTACTTCAGGGCGCAGACCCTCATTCAGGAGCTGATCGCCAACGCCGCCGTGTACGGTGAGAAAATCAAGGGCGCGGCTTATCCGGTCTATCTGTTCGGCAGGGTCGGCACCGGCGACGGGCTTGCCATGCTGATCGTATCGGCTGTGGTGCTGGCGCTGTTTGCGCTGATGTGGGGGCTGCTCTCCCGCAGCTTCCTGAAAATCGCCACCTCCTCCGGCCATACGGCCCGAAAGGCCTACCGGGAAACGGCAGCAAAGCAGCGCAGCATTCCGGCGGCGCTGCTGGGAAAGGAGCTTCAGCGCTTTGTCGCCAGTCCCACCTACATGCTCAACTGCGGACTGGGCCTCTTCCTGCTGCCGGTCAGCGGCGTTCTGCTGCTCTTCCAGGGCGGGAAAGTGATTTCGGTGCTGAACGAAATTTTCAGCGAGGTTCCCGGCTGCACTCCCCTGCTGCTCTGCGGAGCGGTGTGCCTGCTCTGCTCCATGAACCAGATGACGGCGCCCTCCGTCTCGCTGGAGGGAAAGAATCTCTGGCTGCTGCAGTCACTGCCGGTGACGCCGTGGCAGGTGCTGCGGGCCAAGCTCACGCTGCAGCTGCTTCTGAGCAGTATCCCCGCGCTGCTCTGCGTGCTCTGCACGGCTTTCATTTATCCCTTCACCCTGCCGGAGCTGCTGATGATGGCGCTGATTCCGGTGCTGTACACGCTTTTCTCGGCTCTGCTCGGACTGCTGCTGGGGCTGAAGATGCCGAACCTCAACTGGACAAGTGAAATCACCCCCATCAAGCAAAGCCTCAGCGTGCTCATCGCCATGTTCAGCGGCTTTGCCTATGCGATTCTCCTCTGTGCCGGCTTTATGGCGCTGAATGGCTGGAAGCTGGGTTTTGTCGGATACATGGGCTGCTTCGGAGCAGCGACGCTGATTCTCTGTGCCGGACTGTATGTCTGGATGAAGAAGCGGGGCTGCAGAATCTTTGCGGAGCTGTAACCGGATGGCTGAATGATATGAAAAGAGGCAGGCGTCCTTTTACGGGATGCCTGCCTCAGACTGTCGATAAAGTCCAAGTTGATTAGCAACTTGCACAAATAGAGAATATGTTTCGACAGGTTGCCAAGGATTATGGGTCAAGGGGCTTGCTCCTTGCGGGTCCTGGACACGACTTTCAGTCTTAGTCTGACACGGCCTTCGGCCTTAGTCTGGCAGAGCCCGTTGCAAACAAACGTAAAGAAGGCCTACTCACGCGCAAGAACGCTTGCGTTCTTGCAGCTTTCCGCTTGCGGAAAGCGATGCGCC
>JAQXNQ010000211.1 GCA_029098085.1 Oscillospiraceae bacterium | reverse complement strand
GTGTGAGTATTTCCCGGAGTACCACACCTTTTTCAGGAATGTACTGCTGGGAGAAAAGAAGATGGATTATCTGATCGGCAGCGTCCATTTTTATCCGTATCGCGGAGAAATGAGGGGCTTCTGGAGCGGGTTCAAAATGGATCGGGAGGCGCTGATGAATTATGCGGAAGCCTATACCGCCATGCTGAAGAGCGGTCTCTTCCTGTTTGGCGCGCATCCGGATACCTTCGGCGCGTCCATTGTCCAATGGGATGCGGACTGCGCTGAATGCGCAAATCGGATCTGCTCGACAGCCGCTTCTCTGGACATGCCTCTGGAGATCAATGCCAGCGGCTGGCTGAAGGCGTCGCAGCATCCGGAATCGCCCCTTCCTTATCCGCTGCGGCCGTTTTGGGAGATTGCGGCGGAGCATCATGTCAGGGTTGTGGTAAACTCCGACGCCCATGCACCGGAAGTATTGGACGCATATCTGGAAAAGGGATACCGTTTGGCCGAACAATGCGGGCTGGAGATCGTTTATCCCTTTGGCAGATAAGAAGGGGCTGCTGTGGGAATACCCTTTGCGGCTTCATGGGGCGCAGACTGTACGGCCCGGGTGAGCTTTGGCAGGATGCTTTCATCAGTTGGGGGCCATGCGGGGGGAGAACCCCCGGGATCTGTAAGCGGACGAAGCTTTTCGGGCTTCGTCCGCTTTTGCTGTATAAGCAAAGCCGTCCGGACCGGCGCTCCCCCGCATAACTTCTTGCGTCGCCGGAATCCAATATGATATATTGTATATGGGGTGAGAGCGATGTCCTTTGAGCAGGGGAATACCAATCTGATCATCAGCAAAGCGGGCAGAAAAGTGGTCCGTCTTTCGATTGGAAGCTGAACGAAGGCTATTGACTCAGAGATTCTTTGGAAAAAGGGGGATCCATACGGTGAAACAGGATCATGAAGCAGGGCAGCAGCGTATCAATCAGGAAATCTGCTATGCCAAGTCGGCCAATGCCCATCACGAAAAAATTACAGTCAGGGAGCATCTGGAAAAGGTCAGCCAGCTTGCGCAGGCTTTTGGCGAAGAGATTGGAAGACCCGAAGCAGCCCGGCTTGCAGGAGTTCTGCATGATTTCGGGAAATACGGCCATCCCTTTCAGTGCGTTCTGGATGGCACGATGCAGCATGTGGATCACGCATATGCGGGAGCCGTATTGCTGTACTTTTCAAAAGCGAAAAAGAATCTTCAGCAATACGAGCCGGTTCTGGAGGCCATTCAGGGGCACCATGACGGACTGACATGTCTGGATAAAGATGAGTTGCTGTATGCCTTCAAGGATGAAGCCTGGGATCGCTGTCCCAGTGGGAAAACCCCTTCCGTGCGGGGAGAAAAGGCGTTCAGCCAGGCGATTCGTGCATTTCAGGCAGACTTTCCGGGTTTCCGGTTTCCAAAAATCGAGCCCCGCACGGTATCCGCTTCAGCCCCTGTGGCGGATATGCTGGACACCAGAATGCTGCTTTCCTGCCTGGTCGACGCCGACTACAGTGTGTCTGCAGCCGATGATGATCCGCTTTACCTTGAGCGCAGCAGTATGCCGCCGCTGGATGCAGACCGGATGCTGCAGAATCTGGAAAACCACCTTGCGCAGCTGCGCAGAAATTCCACGGCGGATTCCGAGCTGAATTTGCTTCGGAATCAGGTGTACCAAGAGTGTGGGAAAGCCGGAACCCTCCCCATGGGCCTTTTTACCCTGACCGCACCCACCGGTGTGGGAAAGACGCTGGCCATGCTTCACTTTGCTTTGCAGCACTGCAGAACGCACGATCTGCGCCGGATTATTGTGGCTCTGCCCTTTTTGACACTGGCCGAGCAGACGGAAAAGGAATATCGGGAAATTTTTCCAGAGGTGCTGGTGGATCACAGTCAGAGCAATCTGTCTGAGGAAATGCGGGAGCTGGCGGCCCGGTGGGACGCTCCGGTTATCATAACCACCTCCGTCCGTCTCTTTGAAAGCCTGTTTTCCAATAATCCCCGGGACTGCCGAAAGCTGCACAATCTCGCCGGCAGCGTGATTCTGTTTGATGAGGCGCAAAGCCTGCCTGCGGAACTGGCAGGCGTGACGGTACAGGCTGTTCAGGCGCTCTGCCAGAGCTGTCACTGCACCATGGTTTTTTCCACCGCTACGCAGCCGGATTTCGGAGCCATCGAGCATACGGAATGGAACCCCACTGAGATTCTGGAAAATCACGAAGAACTGTTCCGGAAAATGCGCCGGGTTCACACGCAATGGCGCAAAGAGCTTCCTCTGGCAGATGTTGCGGAGGAAATGTCTGTGCAGAGAAACAGCTGCTGTATTGTAAATCTGCGAAGTCACGCCAGAACCCTTTTTAAGACGCTGAGAGAGCGGTGCGATGCGGCGGACGGACTTTTCCTGCTGACGACGGATTTGTGTCCGGGACATCGGCTGATCGTGGTGGAGGAAATCAAGCGTCGGCAAAAGGCCGGGCTTCCGTGCCTTGTAGTGGCTACACAGTGCATTGAAGCCGGTGTGGATCTGGATTTCGATGTGATGTACCGTGCGCTTGCCCCTCTGGAATCTGTGATTCAGGCAGCCGGCCGCTGCAACCGCAACGGAAAGCTGCCTCAGGGCGGCACCGTCATCGTGTTCGAGCCGAGAGAGGAAGGAAGACTCTATCCGGGCGACAGCTACGGCAGAGCTGCCGGAATTGTGAAGAATCTCTGGTCTGGCTGTAAGGAACCCGAGCTCAGCGACCTGCAGATGATCGGGCAGTATTACCTGCAGTTCTTTTCCGACAGCCCTCCAAAGCAGAAGCTGCAGCAGGCACTGAGCAGAAAGGATTATCCGGAGGTTGCCAAGGAGTACCGTCTGATAAAGGAAGGCGGTTTGCGGCTCATTGTTCCGTGGGCAGGCCAGCGGGCGCTTTTTGACAGCATCCGTGACGCGGCAGATCGCGGCTGCATCCATGCTGCTCATCTTCATGCCGCCGCGCCGATCACCATTTCCTGTTTTGACGGGGAGGCCGTTAAGGCCTGTGCGACCCCGCTGAGAATCCGGCACGGCAAAACCGCTGCAGAAACCGGAACCTACATCCTGAATACCGGATTTGAATCCCGTTATGATCCGGTCATGGGCTTCCTTCCCGGCGACGGAATACCCGAAGATTATATGCTCTGATTGCAGGAAATGTCGATTCTTTTCGAATTTTGTCTTAAGCCTTGACGAGAGCAGACTTTATCCATATAATTCACTTGACAGCAAGTTTTGTAAACCGGCTGCTGCGTTCCATCGAACGCGGCTTGTGGTATTTGCTGAGGCTTGAAATAAGTGGATTATCGTATGTGTTTTTTCTGCGCTGCACAAAAATGGAGGTGAAAATCATTTGAAGGGCGAAATCTGTTTGGAGGTTTGGGGCGACTTTGCCTGCTTTACTCCGCCCTATGCCAAAGTCGAGCGTCTGACCTATCCGGTTCCCACTCCCTCGGCTGTTCGGGGAATTCTGTCTTCAATTTACTGCAAACCGGTGGAGTTTTACTGGCAGGTCACGAAAATTGAAGTTCTGAACCCGATTCGTTATATGAGCTTTATGCGTAATGAGGTAAAATCAACAGTCAGTGTCAAGTCAGATGTGTCAGACAGCATTCTCTATACCGATGAAGACCGTACTCAGCGGCAAACACAGGTGCTGAAGGATGTCCGTTACCGCATCACAGCCCGCATCTGCCCACGGGAAGAGTATTGCGGCACCTTGGAGCAGCTGTACTGTCAGGCCATGCGGCGGATTCGGGGCGGAAAAGCCTTCTGTCAGCCCAGCCTGGGCCTGCGGGAGTTTGTGTGCTATTTCGAGGAAAGCGACGGTACCCGGCAGCCGATTGATGTCAGCATGGATCTGGGGCTGATGGTCTACGATGTATTCGATCTGCACGATTCTTCGATCCGGGCAAAAGCACAGCCCCGGCTGTCCCTCTATCACGCAGTCATGGAGCACGGTGTCATCCGTGTCCCGGATTACGACAGCGACGAGGTGCTGAAGGGAGGATACAGCTCATGCTGAAGGCTCTGTATGATTACGGCATTCGCAACAGCCTTGCCATTCCTCCCGGTTTTTTGCGAAAGGATATCCGTGCCTATATCTGCCTTTCCGCTGACGGCTCCTTTATCGGAATTGAGCAGTACGAAAGGGATTCGCAAATATGTCCCGATATTGGTTCTTTGGCAAACGGCCCCGATAAATGCAATCCGCTGGCCGAAAAGGCCTCTGTGATTCTGGCAGCGGATGGCAAAAAGCCGGAGTTTTATCGCTCTCTTCTGAAGGCGGGAGCGGAATATGACCCCAACCTGGGTGTGTGTCTGTCCGCGTTGGAAAACGCAGAAACCTTCCGCGCAATTTGCCAGGAGGTAAAGCTGCGGAAGGTTAAGGATGGGGACAGAATCTGTTTTAAGGTGGATGGCGTCCCCATCGTCGGCGGCGAGCGGGTTCAGGACTGGTGGAAGGAGTACAGAAAGCGTTTCGCAAAGGGCGGCAATGAGCAGCAGGACAGCATGCAGCCGCTCTGCCTGATTACCGGAAATCAAACCGTCCCCCTTGCCACAGTTCCTATTGTCAACGGCCTTCAATCCGTTGGAGGACACTCCCGCGGAGAAGCCCTGTTTTGTTTTGATAAATCGGCCTTTCAATCCTATGGCCTGAAAAAATCCGCCAATGCGCCTGTCTCCGAAGAGGCCTTTGCTGTGGTGAAGGATGCTTTGAATGACCTTCTGGCCGGTTCACCCGCCATGTACCGAAGAGAAAAAGATCGGGATTTCAATCCCTTTGCGCCCACCTTCTCCGGTATGAAATTCCTGCACTGGTATGACTGCCGGGTTGAGCCTGAGGAAGACCTGATCCTGCCGGAGCTTGTCGGATTTGGTCAGGAGGAAGACGAGGATGAGGATGAGGAAAACGCTCAGATGCAGATCTCTCCGGAAGAGGAGCGGGCTCAGGAGCGTCGGGAAGCGCTTCAGCAGCGGGAAAAGGCTGACCGGCTGATTCTGGATTTCGGTTCCGGAGAGCAGTCCGCCGTCCTGAGCAGCCAGTACTACATTCTTCTCATTTCCGGCAACAATGGGCGCGCCATGGTCCGACGGTATGAACACGGCAGTTATGAAACGCTTCGGGCCAATCTCGATCAATGGCGGGAGGATCTGGCGCTGAGCAACGGCCTGGGAACGGATACCATCCGCCCGTACAAGCTCACCTACAGGTTTACACGGCTGGTAAAGGATCAGAAAAAAACCGGAAAAGAACTGTCGGACCAGATGAAGAAAGAGCTGGCCGGGATTACTCCGGCGATCGTTGCGGCCATTTTCAATGGAACACCGCTGCCGGATGCGGTGGCTGTTCGCGCTCTGGCTTATATCCGCTCCAAAATGCTGGCGCCTCCCCCAAAAGAGGGCAGCAAAAAAGACAGACGATTTGCCAACCTTCCGGACGGGGTTGCCTGTCAGTGGCTGAAGGTCTGGCTGGTTCGTAAATCCAGAATGAGAAAAGAGGGGACTGTATTAACCATGAGTTATGACCGTGAATTTCCGAACGCCGCCTATCATTGCGGCGCACTGATGGCGATTTATGCAGATCTGCAGCGTGCTGCGATGGGGGAAGTGAACGCAACTATTGTCCAGCGTTTCTATGCCTCTGCCAGCCGCACCCCGACCCTGGTGCTGGGAACCCTGGAGAGAATGGGAGAGGTGTACCTTGGTCAACTCCGCAAGGAGAAGAAAGGTCTGGTAAAAATCTATGAGCAGCGTTTGAATGACGTTTATTCCTTCTTTGGAAAGGATGGCTTCCGTCAGCTTCCGGCTGCGCTGAATCTGGAGGAGCAAAGCTATTTCGCCCTGGGGTATCGTCAGATGTGTACACAGATGAATGCAGACAAATCTGCCGCAAAGGCAGCAAAAGAGGAGGAAACCGAAAATGGCCGCAATTAAAAACCGCTACGAGTTTGTTTACTATGTTGCCTGCACCAACGGCAACCCCAACGGCGACCCGGATATGGGCAATGCTCCCCGGCTGGATCCCGAAACCATGCAGGGCTATATCACCGATGTGGCGACCAAACGCCGCATCCGGAACTATGTGCAGGTGGCCCATGGGGATGAGCCCGGTATGAACATCATCATTCAGCAGGGCACCAATATCAACCGCCACATCGCCGAGGCGAGACAGGCCGCCGGTGTGGAGGGAGCCAAGGATAAGAACGCGGTCTACGCCGGACGGAAGAAGGCCTGTGAGTTGTTTTATGATGTGCGCACCTTCGGGGCGGTCATGTCGACCGGCCCCAACGCCGGTCAGGTGCGCGGCCCGGTTCAGATCACCTTTGGAAAGAGTCTGGATCCGGTGGTGCCCATGGATATTTCCATCACCCGTATGGCTGCTGCCCTGGGAGATAAGGATAAAACCGTGGCTGAGTACATGGATATTGAAGAAAAATCCGATGAAGATGCACTCCGCACCATGGGGCGCAAGCAGCTGATTCCCTTTGGCCTGTACGAGGTTCGGGGCTTCATCAGTGCCAATCTTGCCGCGGAAACGGGCTTCGATGACCGGGACCTGGAAATCCTGTTTGAAGCCATCCTCAATATGTATGAGCATGACCGCAGCGCCAGCAAGGGCGAAATGGCCGTTGTCTCTCCGCTGATTCTCTTTAAGCATGTGGGCACCGACACGGATGAACGGCAGCGGGAGAAACAGGCAAGGCTGGGCTGCGCTCCGGCTCACCGCCTGTTTGATCTTGTGAAGGTAGAGAAGAAAGCAGAGGTTCGTGCCCCCAGAAGCTATCGGGATTATCAGGCAGCCGTTGCGCTGGAGAGAGTACCCGACGGTGTGAGAATTGGATTTAAGGCAGATGCCTTCAGCCCGGTCGTCTGGGATACGCTTCCTGAGACGGAGGACTGGTTTGTCAATGGATGATCAGGAATACCTGCCTCTTTCCTGGTTGTCACAGGTTTGCTACTGCCCCCGCCGGGCAGCTCTCCTGCTGAACGAACGGCTTTGGGAGGAAAACGCCGATACGGCCAAAGGCCGTTCTGAGCATGAAAGGGTTCATACGCAGCGGGTGGAAAAGCGGGGGGAATCCATAAAGCTGTATGAATTCACTGTTTTTTCAGATCAGATGGCATTACTTGGAAAATGTGACTGTATTGAGGCTGTCCGGGATGAAGATGGCTGCCGCATACCGGCAGCCGATTTCCCGGTCAGACTGTATCCTGTTGAGTACAAGCACGGAACGGTTCGCGAGGAAGAAGAATACCAGATTCAGCTTTGCGCTCAGGCCATGTGTCTGGAGGAAATGTTTCATACCACAATCCCGGAAGGCGCGCTTTTCTTTATCTCCTCGCACAGAAGAGAGGCTGTTCCGCTGGACGGGTCTCTGAGAAAGCGCACCATACAGCTGGCCAAAGCTTTGTGGGATATCCGGCATCAGCTGAGTGTTCCGGCGGCGGAATACTCAGCAAAATGCCGCCGCTGTTCCCTTAAGGAACTGTGCATGCCCAAGGTAAAGGCCTCTGCGCAGAAGTACCTGCTTCATCTGCGTCAGGAAGCCCTCGGAAGCATTGAGGAGGATTCGGTATGAAGAAGCTGCTGAATACGCTATATGTCCTGACCCCTGAGAGCTATCTCTTTTGCAGAAACGAAAACATCTGCATCCGAATCGGCGAGCAGGAAAAGCTGAGTGTTCCTGCGCTGACCATCGATTCCATCGTCTGTTTCGGAAAAATGACCGTTTCCACACCGCTTCTGGAGTACTGCGGCACCCATGGAATCAGCGTAACCTTTGTCAGCGATACCGGTCGTTTCATGGGACGTTTCTATGGCCCTGTCAGCGGAAATGTCCTTTTGCGGAAAAGACAATATGATTCCATGCAGGACCCGGGCTTCTGCAGGCAGCTGGTTCAGTCCATCCTTCTGGCGAAACTGCGGAACAGCAAGCTGGTGCTGATGCGTTCCGCCAGAACTGCCAAAAACGAGGATGTAAAGCAGGCGCTGACGCAAGGCGTCGTGCAGCTGAGTCAAGCGGTGGAATCGCTGCTGCAGTGTGATGATGTGGATTCCATGCGCGGAATTGAGGGGGCAGCGGCATCTGTCTACTTTTCCCGTTTTGACGATATGCTTGCCGGGAATCCGGGAGGCTTTCGTTTTGAAACCCGCAGCCGCCGCCCGCCCCGCAACGAGGTCAATGCGGCGCTGTCCTTCACCTATATGATACTGACCAGTCAAATCCAGTCCGCTATGGAAACGGTTGGTCTTGATCCGGCGGCGGGGTATCTCCATACACTTCGTCCAGGCCGGGCATCCTTCGCACTGGATCTGGTTGAAGAACTGCGCGCACCGCTGTGCGATCGTTTTGTCATCTCTCTGTTCAATAAAGGCCAGCTTTCCTCCTCGGATTTTGAGAAGGACGAGGAGGCGGTGTACCTGAACGAGCATGGACGGAGAACACTTCTTTCCAGCTGGCAGCGGCGGAAGCAGGAAGAAATCACCCATCCTTTCCTTGGAGAAAAAATGCAGATTGGAATGATTCCCTATGTTCAGTCCATGCTGTTTGCCAGAGTTCTGCGGGGGGATCTGGATTACTATCCGCCGTTTGTCTGGAGGTGATGGAGAATGATGCTTGTGGTTGCCTACGATGTGGACACAACAGACCGAGCCGGAGCCAAGCGGCTGCGCAAGGTTGCACAGCTCTGTGAGCGTTATGGGGTCCGTGTACAGAACTCTGTGTTTGAGGTTCTGGTTGATCCGTCACAACTGGTAGCGTTAAAAGCAGGTCTGGAAAGAATCATCTGCAAGGAAACAGATTCCGTTCGCCTTTACCGTCTGGGAAGTACGTACCGCAACAGAATTGAGGTACTGGGGCGGACCGGGCCAGTGGAAACCGGAGAACCTCTTTTGATTTAGGTATTCTCTGCGCCGATATGGTTCATACACGTTTTGCGGGGAGATCGGCGCAGAAATATGCCTGTATATTTGATCGATTATGCAGAAAGAATGGAACGTGATGGCGTTTTGTTCTTTCATACATAACAAATATGGCGGATGCGCACGAATATGCCAATGGTTTATTGTGCGCTTTTGCTGACGCCCCCCACGCGGGGGCGAGAATTGAAATTCT
>JAQXNQ010000210.1 GCA_029098085.1 Oscillospiraceae bacterium | reverse complement strand
GTGGCCGCCGAAAAGGGCGACATGTTCTATGTGGCCAGCGAGGAGTCGGCCATCCGGCTGATCCAGCCCGATCTGGACCGGATCTGGTCCCCCAGGGGCGGCGAGCCCGTCATCGTCACGCTGAATCAGAAATGAGCATGAAGAGCTGCAGAAATAAAGAAGGCTCTTCTCCCTTCATTATTCATTATAAAGGTAGGCGGCTCAGCCGCCGCGGGGAATTTTTTGGAAAGGAATGGATCATATGCCAATAGATTACCTGTATCCGCCCTATGAAGTGGTGCGGAACTACGACCGCTGCATCGCCTGCCGGGCCTGCGAGCGGCAGTGCGCCAACGAGGCCCACTATTTCGACGCCGAGCGGGGCAAAATGTTCGTGGACGACCGCAAATGCGTCAACTGCCACCGCTGCGTCTCCCTCTGCCCCACCCACGCGCTGAAGGTGGTCAAGAGTGACCACACCTTCAAGATCAACGCCAACTGGAGCGGCGAGACCATCGAGGAGATCTACCGGCAGGCCGGCTCCGGCGGCGTGCTGCTGTCCTCCATGGGCAACCCGAAGGATTACCCCATCTACTGGGACAAAATCCTGATCAACGCCTCCCAGGTGACCAACCCCTCCATCGACCCCCTGCGGGAGCCCATGGAGACCCGGGTGTTCCTGGGACAGAAGCCCACCGGGATCCGCCGGGACGCCTACGGAAAAATCATCACCGAAACCCCGCCCCATCTGGAGCTGTCCACCCCCATCATGTTCTCGGCCATGTCCTACGGCTCCATCAGCTACAACGCCCATGAGAGCCTGGCCCGGGCCGCCCGGGAGCTGGGCACCTACTACAACACCGGCGAGGGCGGTCTCCACGAGGACTTCTACGCCTACGGCGAGAACACCATCGTGCAGGTGGCATCGGGACGGTTCGGCGTCCACAAGGATTACCTGGAGGCCGGCGCCGCCATCGAGATCAAGATGGGCCAGGGCGCCAAGCCCGGCATCGGCGGACACCTGCCCGGCGCCAAGATCGTCGGCGACGTCTCCCGCACCCGGATGATTCCCGAGGGCAGCGACGCCATCTCCCCCGCGCCCCATCACGACATCTACTCCATTGAGGATCTGCGCCAGCTGGTCTACTCCCTGAAGGAGGCCACCGGCTACAAAAAGCCGGTCATCGTCAAGGTGGCGGCGGTGCACAACGTGGCGGCCATCGCTTCGGGCATTGCCCGCTCCGGCGCGGACATCATCGCCATTGACGGCTTCCGGGGCGGCACCGGCGCAGCCCCCACCCGCATCCGGGACAATGTGGGCATTCCCATTGAGCTGGCCCTGGCCGCCGTGGATCAGCGGCTGCGGGATGAGGGCATCCGGGGCAACGTCTCCATCGTGGTGGGCGGCTCCATCCGCTCCAGCGCCGACGTGGTCAAGGCCATCGCCCTGGGCGCCGACGCGGTGTACATCGCCACCGCAGCCCTGCTGGCGCTGGGCTGCCACCTCTGCCGCAGCTGCCAGACCGGCAAATGCAACTGGGGCATCGCCACCCAGCGTCCCGAGCTGGTCAAGCGGCTGAACCCGGACATCGGCTACAAGCGGCTGTGCAACCTGGTCACCGCCTGGACCCACGAGATCAAGGAGATGATGGGCGGCATGGGCATCAACTCCATCGAGGCCCTCCGGGGCAACCGGCTGATGCTCCGGGGCGTGGGTCTCACCGACCGGGAGCTGTCCATTCTGGGTATCCAGCACGCCGGCGAGTAACCCCCTGCATAAACACGGCTTCCCGCGGTCATAAAGAAAAAGAGAACCTGCGGGACGGAGGATTGAATTCAGATCTTTTCGCCAGCTCAGGGGCGCATGCCTCTCTGCTTCTGATACAAGTCTTTGAGTCAAGAAAGGAAATGGACGATGTTAACAGCGATTACCGGCATTAACTGGGGCGACGAGGGCAAGGGCCGCATGGTGGACCTGCTGTCCGAGGATGCGGATGTTGTGGTCCGCTATCAGGGCGGCAACAACGCCGGCCACACCGTCGTCAACCCCCGCGGAAAATTCGTGCTGAACCTTCTCCCTTCCGGCATCCTCCGGCCCGAGGTGGTCAATGTCATGGGCGGCGGCATGGTCATCGACCTGCACCATCTGGATGAGGAGATCGGCCGTCTGCGGGAAAAGGGCGTGGAGATTACCCCCGCCAATCTGAAGATCAGTGGCCGCGCCACCATCTGCATGCCCTATCACGTCCAGCAGGACTGCCTGGAGGAGGATCGGCTGGGCGACGCCAAATTCGGCTCCACCCGGCGGGGCATCGCCTATGTCTACGGCGACAAGTACATGAAGAAGACCATCCGGATGGGCGACCTGCTTCATCTGGACACCCTGACCGACCGGCTGCGGGGCATCGTCTCCTGGAAGAGCCTGACGCTGGAGCGGGTGTACGGCGCCGATCCCCTGAGCTTTGACGAGATCTGGGCCTGGGTGGAGAAATACGCCGCGATCTTCGCGCCCTTTGTCTGCGACACCGGCGCCTATCTGGACAAGGCCGATCGGGAGGGCAAGCGGATCCTGTTCGAGGCCCAGCTGGGCGCGCTGCGGGATATCGACTTCGGCATCTACCCCTACACCTCCTCTTCCAATGTCATCAGCGCCTACGCTCCCATCGGCGCGGGCATCCCCGGCCGCAGGCTGGACCGCTCGGTGGGCGCCATGAAGGCCTATTCCTCCTGTGTGGGCGAGGGTCCCTTCGCCGCCGAGCTGGCCATGACTGAGGAGGAGAAGCATCTGCTCCGGGAGGCGGGCCATGAGTACGGAGCCGCCACCGGCCGTCCCCGCCGGGTAGGCCCCTTTGACGCGGTGGCAAGCCGCTACGGCGTCCAGTGTCAGGGCGCCGACGAGCTGGCGCTGACCCTGCTGGACGTGCTGGACTATATGGAGACCATTCCGGTGGTCACCCGCTACCGGCTGGACGGCGAGGAGATCGACTACTTCCCCATGGGCGAGGCGCTGAACCGCGCCGAACCGGTGGTTCAGTATCTGCCCGGCTGGCACTGCGACATCACCGGCTGCCGCAGGCCGGAGGATCTGCCCAAAGAGGCCATGGACTACATCCGGTTCATCGAAAAGGCCGTGGGCAGCAAAATCAAGTACGTCTCGGTCGGCCCCGAGAGAGAACA
>JAQXNQ010000209.1 GCA_029098085.1 Oscillospiraceae bacterium | reverse complement strand
CGGGAAACCTTCAGAATCCGGTCGTAGCCCCGGGCGGAAAGTCCCAGCCGCTCGAAGGCCCGCTTCAGCGCCTCCATGCCGGCATCGGTGACCCGGCAGTGTTCCCGCACCATGGCGGCGGTCAGCTGGGCGTTGCAGCGGACGGGCGTACCCGCGTAGCGCTTCAGCTGGATGGCCCGGGCAGCATTGACCCGCTGCCGGATGGCGGCGGAGGATTCTCCCTTTTTGTGGGAGGAAAGATGCGAAAATTCCACCGGCGCCACCTCGATATGCAGATCCAGCCGGTCCAGCAGCGGCCCGCTGACCCGGCTCAGGTACCGGGACACCTTCTGAGGCGAGCAGGTGCAGGGCCGGGTGGGGTGACCGTAGTAGCCGCAGGGACAGGGGTTCATGGCGGCTATGACGATCATGCTGCAGGGATAGGTCAGGGTGCCGCTGACCCGGGAGATGGTGACCTGCCCCTCCTCGATGGGCTGCCGGAGAATCTCCAGCGTCTGACGGTCAAACTCGGGCAGCTCATCCAGAAACAGCACGCCGTTGTGCGCCAGCGAAATCTCGCCCGGCCGGGGAACCGAGCCACCGCCGGACAGCCCCGCCGCCGAGATGGTGTGATGGGGTGCCCGGAAGGGCCGGGAGGCGATCAGAGGACGGTCCGCCTCCAGCGTGCCGGCGATGGAGTGAATCCGGGTGCACTCGATGGCCTCTTCAAAGGTCATGTCCGGCAGGATGGAGGGCAGCCGCTGGGCGAGCATGCTCTTGCCCGAGCCGGGCGAGCCGATGAGGATGGCGTTATGGCCGCCGGCAGCGGCGATTTCCATGGCCCGCTTGGCGAATTCCTGTCCCTGCACATCGGCCATGTCCAGTGGCGACCGAACCGTCTCCGGGCGGAATTCCAGCGGAGTCTCCGGAGTCAGGGTGCGCACGTTCTCCAGAAAGTCCACCACTTCCATGACCGAATGGACGCCGTACACCTCAATGCCCTGCACCGCGCTGGCCTCGGCCGCATTGTCCGCCGGGACAAAGATCTGCCGGAACCCCTGCTCGCGGGCCATGATGGCCATGGGAAGAACGCCCTGAATCCGCCGGACGGTGCCGTCCAGCGCCAGCTCTCCTACAAAAACCCTGCCGGACAGCTCTCCGCCCAGCTCGTTGCCCGCCGCCAGCAGGGAAAGGAAGATGGGCAGATCGTAAATCGGCCCCACCTTGCGCAGATCGGCAGGTGCCAGATTGACGGTGATCCGGCCGGTGGGCAGGGCGAAGCCGCAGTTTTTCACGGCAGCCTTGACCCTGTCCCGGCTTTCCCGCACGGCGGCGTCAGGCAGGCCCACCACTTCAAAATTGGGCAGGCCCCGGGCGATATCCGTTTCCACCTGTACCGGGCAGGCATTGAGCCCGAACAGACCGGCGCTGGTTATACTTGCATACATCTTCTTCCCCTCCGGGCGAATGATTTCCGGGCGACAGGCCGCAGATTCCACTTCTATTGTACTGCGAAGCGGCAGGAAAAGCAAACAAAAAAGCAAAAAGGACGCGCCTTTTCAAAGCACGTCCCCGCGGGATTATTTTGCACCGTCCCGTTCCATCCGGTCCAGCCAGGTGGAAGCAATATCCAGCGCCTGATACAGGCCCTGCCGCTCGGAGCGGCGGATCACCATCTTGTCCGGCGGTACCGTCACATCGGTGGAGATCATCTGCAGAGAGATCTGATCCGCCACCTGCTGACCGTCCTGTTCCTTTGTGGATTTAATGTGCATCATGACCACATAGGGGTCCGTCATTCTGCCATAGTAAATGGTGTCCTTGCTGCGCACCAGGGGGCGCTGTTTATAGGTAAAGAACTCTTCTTTCGCAGCCATCGTACAACCTCCCGTTCCGTTTGTTTTATTTTATCATAATTCCGGCGCACTGTAAAGGCGAAAAATGTTAATTTTCTACGGACTGCATTTTTTTGCGCGGAAAGTGTTGACAAAGCGTTCCTTTTCGTGTATAATCATATCGTTGCAGCGGAAAAGCTGCTGATGACCTACAAAAGGTTGTTGATCCGGCCCGCTAGCTCAGTCGGTTAGAGCGCTAGCCTGTCACGCTAGAGGTCGTGGGTTCGAGCCCCATGCGGGTCGCCATTTTTCCTTCTCCGCCGTCTGGCGGGAGGCTTTTGCCTCTGTAGCTCAGTCGGTAGAGCAGGGGACTGAAAATCCCCGTGTCGTTGGTTCGATTCCGACCGGAGGCACCATTTTTATGCGGATTTAGCTCATCTGGTAGAGCGCCACCTTGCCAAGGTGGAGGTAGCGGGTTCGAGCCCCGTAATCCGCTCCATTATCCTATTCAAACGCCCAGAAATAGGTTATGCTGATGGGGCGTGTCCCCATGATCACAGGTTTACGGTAAACCTGTGATTTTTTTTATTTTCAAAGCGCTCTGCC
>JAQXNQ010000208.1 GCA_029098085.1 Oscillospiraceae bacterium | reverse complement strand
GATGTATTCCGGCGTCAGGCCGTAGGTCAGCAGCGCCTCCACCGTCTCTTTGGCCTTTTCCGTCTCACCGGCGGCCATCCAGGCGGGAACCCAGTACAGCTCGCTCTGAATGGTGTACCAGACATCGCCGTATCCGCCATGGTAAGCGCCGTCCCAGGCGCCGTCGCAGCTGGTCATCAGGCCGGTCAGGCCCCGCTCAAACTGTCCCTTCTGACGGAAATAGTTCTCCATCTGGACCCGCATTCTGCTGTCCGGCTCGATGAATCCGGTGCGCAGCAGGACAGGGGCGCCGTCGGTGTAATAGCTGTAGGTTTCGCTGTCCTCAAAGGGAATGCCCAGCTCATGGGGGAAGATGAAGGCGTCGTCATCCTCATGGCCCTTGTACAGCTCATCCCGAATCTCCATCAGCCGGGCGCGGTATTCGTCATGGAAGGCCCTGATTTCTGCCGCCTCTTCCAGACCAAACTGCTCCAGCATGTCCGCCATGCTTTTCAGCGCCCGGACATTGTAGCTGTCCGTAAAGGTCCAGAACTGGGCGCAGTCGTTCCAGTCGCTGCCGCGGCCCGTGGGGAAAATACCGGCGTATCCGTCCGAAGGCTCATCCCGGTGCCGCCGGATCCAGCCCGCCATGCGCTGCAGCCGGGGGAGAAAATAGCGAAGCTCCTCCTTGTCACCGGTGATCTTCAGATGCTCCGAAATGCCCCAGATCACCGAGCCGGTAAAGTTTTCCCAGGCGGCGCAGCCCGACTGGATCCTTCCCTCATCGGGGCCCTCCTTCACCAGCCACCGCTCGCAGAAATACCGGTATGCCTCGCCGGTATGGGCGCAAAGGCCGACCCGATCCATGGTAGTCAGCACCAGAGCGGCCTCGTAGGGCCACACAAACCGCCCCAGATCTCCCTGCCGGGTGGCAACCAGGTCGCTGCCCTCATACCGGGCCAGCATCTGGCACAGCTGCATGGCCAGGTGCCGGTAAATATCCTGACAGACCGGATTGTCCGTGTCCGGAACCAGCTCCAGGGGCCTTAAAACCTCCTGCCACTGTGCGGCAGCGGCGGCCTTTTCCCTGTCGTAGTCAAAGCCGCCCTGGTCCGGCACCGCCCGGAGGGCCCCTTCAAAGGTTTTGCACTGACCCGGCTCCAGCGTGTAATCGATGCGGAAATAGTCCGCCGCTTCAAATTTGTGGCCCTTGGGGCCGTCCGCGACCCATCGGGCCTGCAGCCCCTCCGGCAGCCGGAGACAGACAGAGCCCATTTCATCACCGGCCGTAAGGGTTCCCGTCTGTTTCCAGGTTCTCTTCAGCATATACCAGTTTTTCACGTTGGGCGCATAGGGGGCATAGCCTTCCTGATGCTCCTGCACCATATAGGCTTCATTTCCGGAGCGGCACAGAACGCCAAGGCATCCGGACACCGGGACAGACTGGTCATTTTTCAACGTGACCCGGAAATAGACCGTAGGATTGCGGAGAAAATCGCAGAAGGCCTCGAGAGAAACGCTGCATTCGGCCCTGTTGTGAACCGTATAGAAGGGGAGTCCTGCCGTGGTCGGAGAAAAACGGGTTTCCCGATAGTCAAAGGCCTCCATCGCTTCTCCGTGCAGCAAAGTCATGCCGATGCCCGGCTGGCTCACATGGGTGCCGTTGTCCAGAAGGGACGAATCGGTGATCTTGAAATCCGGCCAGATCAGCACCAGCCGCTCTGCCAGGGGCGGATGCAGATAAACGCGGGAGGTTCTGGGCCGCTGCCAGGATGTTTGAGAATGGCTCATAGAATCCCTCTTTTTCTCACAGCATCGCCAGAATCTGCGCCTTCGGCCGCGCGCCCACCATCTGGCTGACGATGCGGCCTTCCTTCATCACCACCAGCGTGGGAATGCTCATGATGCCGAACCGGGCCGCCAGCTCCGGCTCCTCGTCCACGTTGATCTTGCCCACCTTAATGTCGCTGCGCTCGGCAGCGATCTCGTCAACGATGGGGCTGACCATGCGGCAAGGGCCGCACCAGCCCGCCCAGAAGTCCAGCAGGACGGGCTTGTCGGCGTGCAGCACTTCGCTTTGAAAATTCTGTTTGGTAATGGTTGTAACAGACATGTCGGGTACCTCCTGTTTGAAGTCGTATTGTACGGAACGTTGGCAGCGTTTTGCGCTATTCATCGCCTGACACAGTCTCGCCCTGCCAGTCGATGATCCCGCCGAACTCCACAATGCCTGTGTATCCCAGCGCAGCCAGCTTGGACGAGGCCTGCTTGCTGCGGTTTCCGCTGCGGCAGTAGACGAGAATCAGCTGCCTCTTGTCCGGCAGCTTCGGGATTTCCTCCGAGCCGATGGTTTCGGTGGGGATGCAGATCGCGCCGGGAATGTGTCCGCCCTCGTATTCCTCACGGGTACGGACATCCAGAATCACGTAATTTTCTTCGGTCTCCATCAGATCGGCGGCCTCTGCGGCGGTGATCTGACGGTAGCCGGCTTCGGCCTTTCCCGCTCCGGCGGGGGCCCCGCATCCCGACAGCAGCATCAGGGCCAGCAGAAACGGCAGCAGCTTTTTCATGTACCTTCCTCCTTGCTGCAGGTTCAGTATATCCTGTTTGGGTCAGCACCTCGGTGATATTGTCACAAAAGGGGCGTCCCGGTTACGTCCGGGTCTGCTCCATCCAGTCCAGCAGGATTCTTGCGGCAGCGTCACCGGAGCTTTCGTGCAGCAGATCATGCCTGCAGCCGGGCAGCAGCTGCAGCTTCACTGAGCGGATACCGGCCTTTTCCATCTGCTGACGGACGGCTCTGACGCCCTTGCCGCGGTCGCCCACCGGATCGTCCTGACCGGACAGCAGCAGAACGGGGGTGTCCTTGTCCCAGCCGAAACAGGCATTCCGCCCCCCGGTGCGCTTCATGGAGCCCAGAAGCTGCCAGAACAGACCGGCCGAGATGCTTTTGCGGCAGAGCGGGTCGGCCAGATAGGCGTCCAGCTGCTCCTTGTCGGCACAAAGCCAGTCGGCCGTGGTCCGGTTGGGCTGAAAGCTCCGGTTGTAGCCGCCGAAGGAAAGCTGCTGCACCAGCTCGGTGGTGCCGTCAAAGCTGGCCTTTTTGATCTGCGTCTTCACGATGGCCTGCATGACCGACAGCACCGCCCCCGGCTGCCAGCCGGTGCCCAGAATGGCGGCGCCCGCCACTCCTTCCGGATAGCGGCCCAGATACTCCCGCAGCAGAAAAGAGCCCAGTGAGAAGCCGAGCATATAGTGGGGGCAGGGAAACTGCTCCGCCAGCAGGTCAAAGAACCGGCGCATGTCCTCGATGGAGGCCTCCCATCCGCCCTCACCGAAGGAGGCAACGTCGGGGTCCCCGGCGTTTTTGCCGTGTCCTCTCAGGTCAAAGCCGGCGGCGGCATAGCCCCGTTCGGTCAGCTTCCGGGCCAGCGCCTCGTACCGGCCTATGTGCTCGGTCATGCCGTGGGCAATCTGCAGCACAGCCTTGGGCTCGTCCTCCGGCAGCCACAGCAGAGCGGGCAGACTGCGCCCGCCGTATCCGTTAAATTCAAATGCTTCCGTACGCATGGTGGATTCTCCTCTTCCTTATAAATGTCGTCTCCTTCGCTTTTCCGGTCCGGAGATGTTTGGGGTCAAATGAGCATGATGCTGTTTGCGCAGCACCGTGCGCCATGTGCAGTTACAAATTCATTATAATGCACGGAAAGGGCATCATAATATGGGTTTATATTGACAAAGTATGACTTCAGGATTAAAATATTGATATTAAATGCGGCGGGAGGAATGACGATGAAAAAATGGATCTGCACAGGAGTCCTTTCCTTAATAGCAGTGATTCTTTCGGTATCGGTCTATGCAGCTTCCTCTGTACCGGAGCCTGTCATGAAGGCCGCCTCTTCCGTTGTCCGCGTGCTGGCGGAATATCCCGACGCTTATTCCACCGGCTCCGGCTTCATCATCAAGAGCGACCAGGATGAAACGCTGATTGCCACCAACTACCATGTGGTGGAGGGGGATCCCTACAGCATTTCGGTCTGGATTGGCGAAAACCAGACGATCAGCGCGGAGATTCTGGCCAGTACCAGCCAGAAGGATATGTGCATTCTGAGGCTCTCCTGCCCGCTTCCTTTGAAAAAGGCCCTGACCCTTTCGGACAGGGGAGCCCGTCAGGGCGGGGCGGTCTATGCAGTGGGTTTTCCTGCCGCTGCTGATTATCTCTCGGATAAGGAAGCCCACGCCAGTGTCGACGCCACCATCCCCGACGGCATTGTCAGCGCCGTGCGGGAAGCGACCGTGTCCGGCTATGGGACGCCGGTCAGAATCCTGCAGATCAACGCGGCGATCAACTCGGGCAACTCCGGCGGCCCGCTGTTTGACGCAGGCGGGGCCGTGGTCGGGATCAATACCTACGGCATCGACGACGCGCAGGGGATTTTCGGCGCCATTGACGTAAGCGAGCTGAAGGCGTTTCTGGCGGATCATGCCATTGTTCTTTCCGAGCCGAAAGCCGCCTTTCCCTGGGGCGTGGTCGGCATCCTTGGCGCAGCGGCTGCGGCAGGAGTCCTGGTCGTCTGGCTGATCCTGCGGCGAAAAAGGATCGCTGCTCCAAAGGACGCGTGCGTTTCGCTCCGGATGTATATGCAGTCCCATCCGGACGGCATCGGCATGCAGGACGCCGCCGCGATGCTGCTGCCTGCGGCGCTTCAGCTGAAAAAGCTGCACGACAGTGGTCATGCCCATCTGCAGGTGTCGCCCGACTCGGTTTCCGTAGACTCCGACGGCGCAAAGCTGGCCGATGCGGAGGCGGATGAATCGAACCGGTATGCAAGCGGCTATGCCGCACCGGAGATTTACAGGGGAGCGGATGCGGGGCAGCTTTCCGATATCTATTCATTCTGCGCGGTGCTGCTCCTCGCCGCATCCGGCAGGCAACCCGAAAACGCCCTGAACCGGGTGGAAAAGGGGCTCGATGAACCGCTGCCCGGGTCGTTTGACCCTCCTTTTGCGGAGCTTCTGAAAACGGGTATGGCGCTGGATCCGGCAGACCGCTTCCCTTCGATGCAGGAGGTGATCAGCAGGCTGGCGCTGTACAGGGTCGGGCCTTTTGAAAACCTGCCCGTTCCGGAAGCGGACGCTCCGGCGGCAAAGCGGAGGGCGCACAGGCCCGCCCGGGTGATCGCTGCGGCCGCAGCCCTGCTGGTTGTACTGGGGCTGTCGGGCGCGTATGCGGGGTGTTATCTGTCGGCGCGTTCCAGCGCGCAGAGCGGCGACTTTGTCTCCGCCGGGAAGCTGCTTCTGATCCCGCAGCTCACCCGGCTGCACGACGCCGATCTGGTCCGCTATGTCCGCGCCGGTTCCCTGATGACAGGCAGAGAGTATGAAAAAGCAGAGTGGGCCTTTGCACAGCTGGAGGACTACATGAACGCGGAAGCGCTTGTGTCCGAGTGCCGGTACCGGCGCGCCCTGCAGTGCGCAGACCGGGACGATTTTGACGGCGCAGCGGAGATCATGACGGCGCTGGCAGCCGATGGATACCGGGACGCCGGCCAGAAGCTGAAAGACATCCGGTTCCGCAGCGGCGCGTATCTTCTGCTGGAGCAGGGGGATTACCGGAAGGCAGATCAGATTTTTGCGTCTCTGGCCGGGGAAGGTTATGAGGGCGCAGAGGAGATGCAGAAGGAAACCCAGTATGTATGGGCCTGCGCTCTGGCCGATGAAGGAGACTATGTCGGCGCTTATCACAAGCTGGAAGACATCTGGGATTATTCGGATGTATACGACTTCCTGTGCCTGCTGGAAGAGGTGATGTATGACGAGGGGTGCATCCTCTATGCCGACAGCCGCTATGCAGAGGCAAAGGAATACTTTGAATGCATTTCTCCCTATGGGGACAGCGACAGCTACCTCGTCCTGATCAAAGCTCACACCCTGAGAGAGTATGATATGGTTTTGGGGGAGGATACAGCAGAGGATCTGATGGAACTCTTCTGGTTCGAAGACGCCGCCGGGCTCCTTCTGTCCAAACATTCCCTGGCTGAGCCGTTTCTGTGCGGAACCTGGGAGGGAGACGGATACTCTTTCACCATGGAAACAGGTGGGGACATTGAATACAATTTGCCGTGGTTTGACTATGGGGACTGCTATACAATCTCAGAAGGGGTGCTTTTAGTATATCCGGAAGGCTATGAGGACCAGGCAAAGGCGCTGTTCCGTTTTGAAGCGATTTCTCCGGACTGCATCGAGGTCTTCTGCTACAAGAACAATTCCAGCTATATCCTCTACCGGCAATAATCATCCGCGCCCTCACGGCTTCTGCGGACGGTCGGAGATATTGTGCTGGTACAGCTTCCGGTACAGGCGGCTGACATAGTTGGCGTCGGTGTATCCGTACAGTGCTGCCGCTTCGTAGAGCTTCAGATGCTCGGTTTCCATGAGCCCGTGGATGGCGGTCAGCTTGGTGCGGTTGATGTACTGCATCAGGGAAATGCCCTGAGCCTTTTTGAAGACGCTGCAGAGATAGCCGGGAGAAATGCCCAGGTGCGCCGCCACCTCCGCCTGGGTGATGGCCTCGTGAATGTGCTGGCCGATGTATTTCCTCGCCTTGTCGGCGTAGACCATCTCACCGGACAGAAACTGCCCGGCGCTCCGGCTGCAGCGGTCGATCTCGCAGAGAATGCTCAGAAACAGACTGGCGCTCCGGATGGGTGATTCGCTGAAGGAGGGCCGCTGGTACACCAGCTGGTCGATTATCCGGCGGATTTCGTCAGTTCCCAGAGCCGCAGGGGTGACGGCGGGCAGAAGCAGTCCGCTTAAGCTGTCCCGTTTCACTTCCCAGTCCAGAGCGGCGCTGACCGTGTGGTGGGCGTGAAAGGCAGGAGCGCAGACCTCCGCCGACTCGGCGTGCAGCAGACAGAGAATATCCCCTTCACCGGCGCGGAGCTCCTCTGCGCCGGTTTTCAGATACAGCTCTCCTTCAACGATGCAGCTGACCTCGATCACCCCCGTCATGACCGGAAACCGGTTGCGGTAGCTGTCCGCCTGATAAGCGTGGGCGAACCGGACAGAGGGGAGAGAACGGATGTCAATGGTGTCCACGGAGGAGTCCACGGAAAATTTCCCGGAGCTGTTCACGGAGATGTCCGCGGAGATGTCCTCGGAGATGTCCACGGAAAAGCCTCCTTCCTGGTGCGGTCGGTTTTGTGACCATTATAATATTCTGTATGAATTTTGTCAAGATTCCAGAATTCTATGCGTTGACGAATCAGCCGGAAATGGGTATGCTGAAGCTGTAAAGCAGTAAACCGGAAAGGTGGAGACCGTATGAGCTACCTGGAGAATCTGAAGAAGGAAATGCGTCTGGAAAACAGAGGGCAGAGAAACATCCGACCCTACCTGCTGTACCTGGGATACCGGGAGCACTACAATGACGAGATAGGGCTGGCGCGAGCTTACGCAGCTGCCTCCCTGTTCCGGAATCACAAAAAGAAGGTGTTCCGCAGTGACCTGATCGCCGGATCCGTCTTTGGCCTGCTGGCCGGGGAGTACGACCTTCCGGATGTCCTGCTGGATAAAGCGGAGCGGATCGCTGACAGCTACAGCGGCCGTAATTTTGTCCAGAATGTGGATCACTATGCGCCGGATTACGCCGCCTTTCTTTCGGACGGAGTCGGCGGCGTGCTGGAAAGGATTCGGCTTTCCATGGAGCGGTACGCGGAAGACCCGGAGAAAACACTCTTTCTTCAGTCAAC
>JAQXNQ010000207.1 GCA_029098085.1 Oscillospiraceae bacterium | reverse complement strand
GTGGCGTCACAGTCCCAGCTTCTTCCGCCGTCCTTTGAGACAACGATCCAGCCGTGAAGATTTTTCTGCCGGTTGAAGAGGGGCGCGTCCCCATAATGATGCGCCTGCACGGCATAATAAATGGTGCCGCCCACATCCAGCAGACCGGCGGGCTTGATATAGGGCGCGTCGGGCCGGGTGCAGTAGCGCCGGTGATCCACCGGATGATTGTCCACCAGATCCAGCGTCCAGTCGCCGGTGTTGGTCAGCTTGGCGGGATCGGGAAAATCTGGGCCCTCCTGGGAAATCCGCCACAGATTCATCAGGCTGCCCTTGTTGTCTCCGGCGGAAGCCAGCATCGTGTTGTCCTCGGTCCAGGTCAGGGGCCACATATCCCCCTCGCCGCAGTGGTGGCGGTAACGATCAAACTTCACCGCCTCGATCAGGTCGGAGGCGGGATATGGCGGAATGGCCTTGGGGTAGGCGATGTAGTCCCGGCAGTCGCCCTCCAGACCGGTACAGCGAATGATCTCCATGGTAATCCGTCCTTTCTCAGGTTACAGTTTGTTCCCGGGCTTCCCGGGCGGCTTTCTCCGCCATCCGCTGAAACCCGCTCTCCAGATGCTGCTGGATCAATATCTTCAGCTCCTCCGGCTTTCCCTCCTCCATCAGCTGCACCATCCGGCAGTGCTCCTCGTAAAACTGACCGGTCAGGCCGCTCTCCCGGATATCCATCAGCCGGAAGCGGGTGTAGTTGGCGTGGAACTGCCGGAAAATCCGCCAGACTGCCTCCATACCGCAGTGGGTGAAGCAGATGCGGTGGAAGCTGGAGTCGATCTGATAATAATCCATGGGGCTGCTTCCGGCCTGGAGCAGAAACAGCTGACTGTTCAGGTTCCGGCGCAGCTCCCGCAGCATCTCCTCCGGCGGGTCAGCACAGAGCTGATCGGCCAGCCGCAGCTCCACCGAGCAGCGCATATAGATCAGCTGCCGGACAAAATCCCAGTCCACCGGCGCCACAAAGGTGCCCTTCTGGGGAAAGACCTCCACCAGCTTTTCGCTTTTCAGACGGGAAAGGGCCGCCCGCACCGGCGTGCGGGAAACCGAAAACCGCCGGGCCAGCTCGCTTTCGGCAATGGGCTGACCGGGCCGCAGGGTCAGCGAGAGAATCTCTCCCCGCAGCATGTGATAAATCTCCTCCGATGAAGCCACCGTGCTCCCTCCCTTCCTGCCCAGTATAACATAAAGCTGGCGTCCGCGCAACGGGCAGACTGGTCAAAATCCCTCTTTTTTCGCAAAAAGCGAGGCTCCTTTTGTATATGTACTTGAATTGAGAACAAGCTCAGACTATGGTATGATAAAGGTAAGAGCCGTCCGCTGCTGCGGACGGAAAAATTTACAGAAAGAGGTATTCGGATATGAGCAACGTTTCCGAAATCGTCACTTCCATCGGCGTCGTTCCCGTGATCAAGCTGGATCACCCCCAGCGCGACGCTGCCAACCTGGCTAACGCCCTCTGCGCGGGCGGCGTGCCCGTGGCGGAGGTTACCTTCCGCGCGGCCGGCGCGGCTGAAGCCATCCGTCTGATGGCCGAGGCACAGCCCCAGATGCTGGTGGGCGCAGGCACCGTTCTGACCACCGCTCAGGTGGATGAAGCCATCGCCGCCGGCGCCAAATTCATCGTCACCCCCGGCCTGGATCCCGAGATTGTCCGCTACTGCCAGGACAAGGGCATTGACGTCTTCCCCGGCTGCACCACCCCCACCGACTACCACACCGCCTACAAGCTGGGCCTGAAGACCCTGAAGTTCTTCCCCGCCGAGCAGTCCGGCGGCCTGGCCAAAATCAAGGCCATGAGCGCTCCCTTCCCCATGTTCAAGGTCATGCCCACCGGCGGCATCAGCCTGAAGAATCTGAAGGAGTATATCTCCTGCCCCGTGATCTGCGCCTGCGGCGGCTCCTACATGGTCACCGCCGACCTGATCAACAATCAGAAGTGGGACGAGATCACCGATCTGTGCAAGAAATCCGTTGAAATTGTCAAGGAGGCCAGAGCATAATGGCAAAAGTTATCACCTTCGGCGAGCTGATGCTTCGCCTGCAGCCCTATAACTACGAGCGCTTCGTTCAGTGCGATCATGTGGAGTTCACCTTCGGCGGCGGCGAAGCCAACGTGGCCGTTTCCCTGGCCAACTACGGCATCGATGTGGCCTATGTGACCAAGCTCCCCACCCATGCCATCGGTCAGGCCGCTGTCAACAGCCTGCGCCGCTACGGCGTCGACACCTCCATGATCACCCGCGGCGGCGATCGTGTGGGCATCTACTTCAACGAGAAGGGCGCTTCCCAGCGCGGCTCGGTCTGCATCTACGACCGTGCCCATTCCGCCATTCAGGAAGCTTCCACCGCTGATTTCGACTGGGAGAAGATTTTTGACGGCGCCGAGTGGTTCCACTTCACCGGCATCACCCCCGCCCTGGGCCCCAACGTGGTGGAAATCTGCCGCGAGGCCTGCAAGGCTGCCAAGGCTCATGGCCTGAAGATCTCCTGCGACCTGAACTACCGCGGCAAGCTGTGGACCCGTGAGCAGGCCCGCGCTGCCATGACCGATCTTTGCCAGTATGTGGACGTCTGCATCTCCAACGAGGAGGACGCCAAGGACGTGTTCGGCATCGAGGCCGAAGCCACCGACATCTACGGCGGCTCCCTGAACCACGAGGGCTACAAGTCCGTGGCCAAGCAGCTGGCTGATAAGTTTGGCTTTGAGAAGGTGGCCATCACCCTGCGGGAAAGCCATTCTGCCTTTGACAACGGCTGGAGCGCCATGCTGTACGACGTGGCTTCCGACGAGTACTGCTTCTCCAAGAAGTACGACCTGCACATCATCGACCGGGTCGGCGGCGGCGATTCCTTCGGCGGCGGCCTGATCTACTCCCTGCTGACCGGCAAGTCCACCCAGGCTGCGGTGGAGTTTGCGGTTGCCGCTTCCGCTCTGAAGCACTCCATCGAGGGCGACTACAACATGGTCACCGTCGCTGAGGTGGAGAAGCTGGCCGGCGGCGACGGCTCCGGACGGATCCAGAGATAAGTTTTTTTCGGCTTAGACTGCGCCCTGTCTCCTTCGGGAGGCGGGGCGTTTTGCGTGTCGACACACTTCTATAACACGCAGCACCGCCCCGGTTTTCGGGGCGTCCTTTTGCTTTTCCCACAAAAAAAGTGGAAATCAGCCTGCCAAAAGGCTTGTTTTGCCGGAAGGAAAGGATTATAATACCCCTGAACACACCCCCCGAAACCGGAGAAAGGATGCTGATCATGCTGTACAAAAAGAACGCTTCCCCCGCATTGGACTCCGCTTTGTTCAAAAATCCCTCTTCCGAATACCGCGGCACCCCTTTCTGGGCCTGGAACTGCAGGCTGGACAAGGATACCCTGAGCCGTCAGATCGATGTCTTCCATCAGATGGGTCAGGGCGGCTTTCATATGCACGTCCGCACCGGTCTGGACACCCCCTATCTCAGCGAAGAATATCTGGATGACATCCGCTTCTGTGTCGGAAAGGCCAAGGAAAAACAGATGCTGGCCTGGCTCTATGACGAAGACCGGTGGCCCTCCGGTGCGGCTGGCGGCATGGTCACCAAAGACAAACGTCTGGCCGCCAAGAACATCCTCTTTACCCGCTTTCCCTACGGCGCGGATGGCTTTTCCGGCGTCCGGCGGGATGGGGAGGTAAACGGCGGCCGCACCGGCGATGGGGAGCTGAAGGCAGTCTATGACATCGTCCTGAACGGAGACGGCACCCTGAAGAGCTATCGCCGCATCGGAGCGGAAGAGGAGGCTGAGGGCGTCAAATGGTACGCTTACGCCGAAACCGTCTCCCCCAACCCCTGGTTCAACGGCGAGCGGTATCTGGACACCCTGAAACCCGAGGCGGTCAGAAAATTCATCGAGGTCACCCATGAGCGGTACAGCGCTGCCCTGCAGCAGGAGTTCGGCGAAACCATCCCGGCCATCTTCACCGACGAGCCCCAGTTCACCATCAAGGGCTCGCTGAAATTCGCCGACGATCAGTCGGATCTCTTCCTGCCCTGGACCGATGATCTGCCCAAAGCGTTCCGCGATTTCTGCGGCCGGGACTTCTTTGAGGGCCTCCCCGAGGTCTGCTGGGAGCTGCCGGAGGGAAGGGTTTCCAAATTCCGCTATCTGTACCATGATTTTCTCTCCGAACTGTTCGCGTCCTCCTTCTGCGATACGGTGGGCAATTGGTGCACTGCCCACGGCCTGATGCTGGGCGGTCATCTGATGCATGAGCCGACCCTGGAGAGCCAGACCTCGATGATCGGCGAGGCCATGCGCTGCTACCGGGCCTTCCGGGACATGCCGGGCATCGACATGCTCTGCGACAATCACGAATACAGCACCGCCAAGCAGTGCCAGAGCGCCAAGCATCAGCAGGGCAGCGCCGCCATGCTGTCCGAGCTGTACGGCGTCACCGGCTGGGATTATGATTTCCGCGGCCACAAGCTGCAGGGCGACTGGCAGGCCGCTCTGGGGGTCACGGTCCGGGTACCCCATCTGACCTGGATGAGCATGAAGGGCGAAGCCAAGCGGGATTATCCTGCCTGCATCGGCGAGCAGAGCCCCTGGGCTGCCCGCTACGCCATGATCGAGGATCACTTCGCCCGGGTGAATACCGCCCTGACCCGCGGAAAGCCCCATGTGCGCATCGGCGTCATCCACCCCATCGAAAGCTATTGGATCCACCGGGGGCCGCTGGAGCAGACGGCTGCTGTTCGGGATCAGCTGGAGAAGAATTTTGCTTCGGTTATTGAAACCCTGCTGTTCGGCCTGCTGGACTTCGATCTGATCAGCGAATCCCGGCTGCCGGAGCTCTGCAAAGCGGGCGGCGCTCCGCTGCAGGTGGGAGAGATGGCCTATGACGCCCTTGTCGTGCCCGCCTGCGAAACCCTGCGCTCCACCACGCTGGAGCGGCTGGAGGCCTTCCGAGAGGCCGGTGGCAGACTGATCTTCATGGGCGACTGCCCCCGGTATCTGGACGCCGAGCCCTCCGACCGGCCCGAGGCCCTGTTCCGGGCCAGCGAGCGGATCAGCTTTTCCGGCGCGTCCCTGCTCCGTGCGCTGGAAGATCAGCGCCTGCTGGACATCCGCACCGAAAACGGCGCCCGCAGCGACCGGCTGATCTATCAGCTGCGGGACGACGGAAATGTCCGCTGGCTTTTTATCGCAAACGGCAAAAATCCCGCCAGCCCTCATGTGGACGACGCGCCCCTGCTGAAGGTGATCCTCCGGGGCGAGTACTCCCTGACCGAATACGACACCCTCACCGGCGAGACCCGTCCCCTGCCCGCCCGGTATGAAAACGGCTGCACCGTCTTCCGCCGCCGCTGGTTCAATCATGACAGCCTGCTGCTGCGGCTGGAGCCCGGCCGTCTGGAGGGAGACGTCCCCATCGCCGAAAAGCCCGGTGAATGGAGCTCCCTGCCGCCCAAAGCCCGGGTGACGCTGGAGGAGCCCAACGCCATGCTGCTGGATCTGGCGGAATACGCGCCGGATGACGAGCCCTTCCGCCCGGAGGAGGAGCTGCTCCGACTGGACAACATCTGCCGGAAGGAGCTGGGCATCCCCCTGCGCCAGAAGCATGTGGTGCAGCCCTACCTGCTGCAGAAGGAAGAAGTCTCCCATAAAATCCGGCTGCGCTTCACCATCTCCTCCGAAATCGAGCTGGAGGGCGCCCATCTGGCCCTGGAGGACGCCGCCCTCTGCACCGTAAACCTCAACGGACAGGCGGTGCCCAGCGTCGCCGACGGCTGGTATGTGGACCGGTGCATCGAAACCCTTCCCCTGCCGCCGCTGCACCGGGGCGACAA
>JAQXNQ010000206.1 GCA_029098085.1 Oscillospiraceae bacterium | reverse complement strand
TCCGGAGGTCTGCTTATGACAAACGTCCGCTGCGGTCTGGACCGTCTTTCGGAATATAAAAGCCTGCTGTCGGGCAAACGGCTGGGGCTTCTGACGACCCCGGCCGCCGTCACCGGCGAACTGACCGACTCCATCCAAACCATTGGAAAGCAGTTTACCCTTTCAACTCTGTTCTCTCCGGAGCACGGCGTCCGGGGAGACCGTCAGGCCGGAGAGGCGGTGGATTCCTTCACCGACCCGCTCACCGGGCTGCCGGTTTACACCACCTATGGCCCGGGACGGGACGGCATGACCGCCGAACAGGCAGAGCATTTCGATGTACTTGTCTTTGATGTACAGGACGTGGGCTGCCGGTTTTACACCTATCTGGCTGCCCTGATCCATGCCATGGAGGCCTGTGCCGCAGCGGGAAAACCGCTGGTGGTGCTGGATCGTCCTAATCCCGCCGGATGCATCCGGGTGGAGGGCAACGTGCCGGGGCCGGGACACCGCTCCATCGTCTCTCCCTGGGAAATGCCCCAGCGGTACGGCATGACCATCGGGGAATTCGCCCGGATGGTCAACGGGGAAGAAAAGCTGGGCTGCGACCTGACCGTCATTCCGGTGGAGGGCTACCGCCGGGACATGACCTGGGAGGAAACCGGCCTCTGCTACATCAACGCCAGCCCCAACCTGCCGAATCTTGCTGCTGTCCGGCTGTACAGCGGCACCTGTCTGCTGGAGGGCAGCTGCCTGTCCGAGGGACGCGGCACCACCCATCCCTTTGAGACGGCGGGCGCGCCCTGGATCGATCCCTATGCTCTTGCAGAGCGGATGGAACGCTATCATCTGCCCGGCGTCCGGTTCCGTCCCACCTACTTTACCCCCACCTTCAGCAAGCACCAGGGCAGCATCTGCGGCGGTGTGCAGCTTCATCTGACCGGCGGTGAAATCCGCGCGGCCGAAACCGGTCTGCGGCTGCTGTGGGAAATGAAAACCATGAGCCCCGAAGAAAACTTCTGGATCAAAAGCGATGAGGGCTTTTACTTCATTGACCGGCTCATGGGCGGCGATCTGCTCCGGCACCCGGACGCGGATCCCGACGCCCTGCTGGCAGAGTGGGAACAGGCGTCCGCTTTGTTCCGGCAGCGTGCTCTGCCCTATCTGATCTATACCTGATATGCAAAGAGGAGACCCGCTTCGGCAGGTCTCCTCTTTGTCTGAAAATAGCTTTGACTTTCTTCGCCGAAGCGGGTACAATCATAGTAAAAGCATCAGGGAAAGGATGTGTCTTCATGGAAATCAGCCGTCGGGAACTGCTGATCCGCTCACTGCAGGGACAGTATCTGCTGAAGAAAGGCCCCAAACGGGAGGTCGTTTCCCGGCTCTGCGGCCTGCAGGCGCAGTTTGCCCAGAATCCCCGGTATGCCCTGCAAATCCGGGCGGAGGATTATACGGATAAGGGATGGAGTGACGGCCTGCTGAAGGTCTGGGCCCATCGCAACACCCTCCATCTGATTCGTCAGGAGGAGCTGGGACTGTATCTCTCCGCCAAGGAGGGACCGCCCCGCCCTTGGGAAGACACCTGGTGGGGGATTCCCAAAGAGGTCAAGCCCTACTGGTCGGCGTTTATCTGCCGGGAGATTGCCGCCGGAAACGATCAACGGGAGGGAATCAAGGAGGCCTGCCGCCGGGACGGCATGGACGAAGAGCTGCTGGAAAAGATTTTCCACGGCTGGGGCGGTCTCATTAAAGAGATGAGCGACCGGGGGATGATCGCCTACTGCCCCGGCACCGAAAAGCGGTTTCTGCTGCCGCCAAAGCCGGATTTTATGCCCATGGAACAGGCCCGGCTGGAGGTCATGGCCCGCTACTTTGCCGTCTTTGGCCCGGCCACAGTGGAAGACTGCTCCGACTTCACCGGCTTCAAGCTCGGCGAGACCCGCCGGTTATTCAGGAAGCTGGAGCTCCCCCTGAAGGAGCTGACCTGCGAAGGGACAACGTATTATTACCTGAAGGGGCCAGAGGAGGGTCGGCTGCCCGCCTGCCTGCTGCTGTCCGGCTTTGATCAGATGATCATGGGGTATCACGACCGCAGCCGTATCCTCGACCCGGAGGACAAACGAAAGGTCATCACCTGCTCCGGCATCGTCTTCCCCACCGTTTTGCTGCAGAGCCGCATCCGGGCCCGATGGAAGCGGGTACCGGGCGGACTGGAGGTCACCCCCTTCTGTTCTCTTTCCCTTCGCAGCAAAAACCTCATCGAGACAGCCGCCAGACATGTTTTCGGAAAGGATACCAGGGTTTCCTTCCTGCCTGAAATATAAAAAACGCCCATACCATCGGCAGGGCGTCAAAGAAATCAGCATCCGCGTGACGCTCTCATGCGGATGCTTTCTGTTCACCGCTTCAGGCGGCTCCATTCCTCCCGGGTAATGGCATAAACCGCCGTGGACTCCCCCTCGGCATCGGTAAAGGTGTCCACCAGGCGCATACCGTTTGCCCGTGCGGTGGCGCTGGAGGCAATATTGGCCTCCTTCATGTAAGAATACAGAACGCCGAACGGCATATGGGAAAAAGCCCAGTCCCGGCATTTTCCCGCTGCCTCCTTCGCATAGCCCTGCCGCTGATGGCTTTTGCCGATGTGATACCCGATCTCTGGACGGATGCTGCCGCCAATATTCTGCATGGTCAGGCCGCAGTCCCCGATCATCTCCCCCGTTTCTTTGAGGACGACCGCCCACAATCCAAAGCCGAAAATCCGGTACCGTTCGATGTTTTTCGCAATCCAGTTTCGTACCCTTGCTTCATCAAAGGTATAGGGATAGTGCTGCATGATGTCGGAGTCCGCCAGAACATCATACAGGGCTTCATAATCATCCGGCGTCATTTCTCTCAGAATCAGTCTTTCTGTTTCCAGCTGCATATTCTCACCTCAAATCATTTTGCTTTGTATACAAAGTAAAGCGCCCGAATGGACCATCATCTGCTTCCTTCGGGCGTTTTGTATATCAAACCTGCTTTGCATTTCAGGCAGTCCGCCGCTCAGCGGCTGCCGTACAGGGGCCGGTGGCCCTGCAGATAGGCCAGCGTGGAGGGCGGCACCATATCCACCAGCGCGTCAAAATTCTGCTCCTCCCACAGACGGCGCACCGTCCCGGCATTGACAAAGCCTTTGTCTCCCGCCCGCAGACGGGAAAACTCCACCAGTGAAACGCCGTACTGGGGAAGGATCTCCTTCATATACATATTAAACCGGCCGGTCAGAGGAGAATAGGGCTCCTGTCCCACAAACCGGCGGGAAATACCCAGCGGCGCCGCGATCCGGCAGGCAAACAGCTTCAGATCCAGCTCACAGCCCAGCCGCTCCACATCGTCCCGGCCCCGCAGAAAATAAGCAGGGAAGGTGGCGGTGCTGATCTGGTAATCCCCAGCAGGACAGACGATAACGTCGGGAATGTCCTTCACCGCTGCCCGCACCATCTCCAGACGGTCAGCCGCAGGAATCTGTCCCCGATCCTCCGACAGCACAAAGATATACAGCTTGTCGCAGAGCAGCTTGGCCTTCTGCACCAGGTACAGGTGGCCGTTGGTGATGGGGTCGCAATTGGCCACAATGGCGCCCACAATTCCTCCGCTGAACCGCGGAACCGTCTGCAGCCACTGCTCCAGGCCGTCCGGACGATCTTCCATCAGCAGCGCCCGTCCGGTTTCCTCCACCGTATAAAAGCCCATCCGTTCAAAGGCCGGGCGGGTCTCAGGCCGGGTAAACAGAAAGACATGCTCATGCCCGTGGGAATGGGCCTGCTGACGCAGTGCCTCCACAATCTCACCGGACAGCGAGCCGCCCCGCAGATCCGGCCTCACCGCCACGCATTTGATCACCCGTCCGTCCAGCGAGCCGGTAGCGGCGATTCCCCGCTCGTCCCGCTTGATAATGGTATAAGAAATAGAGCTGTCATACTCCAGCTCCATGGACTGAAGAAACTGATCCAGCTCTTCCAGCACGAAGCCGGTCGCAGGCGCGTAACATTCCGTCATCATATGCATATCTCCCGTTATCTGGTTGTACCGCTGTCTCCTTTGACAGGGGGCCATGCCGCAGCAGACCATAATAAGGATAACAATAATCCACCGAAAAGTAAATCCGCAAAGCTGACAGCAGAATCCGGTAATTTTCGTATCTTTTGCCAATTGTCAAAGCGCTGAAAAGCGCGCCTCCGCCCGTGCTGCAGGCAGAGACGCGCTTTGGGAAGAACAGGTTTCAGTTCTGCCCGCCCTTATAATCCAGAGGCAGCTGTTCCCAGCGTGCCTTGAAGGTGTAGGCAATGGCCTTAGGCTGACGCTGACGGGTGAAGACGCCCTTCTTGTTGCCGTCCACCCGCATGATGCCCTCGGTGGTCTGGAAATCGGCAAAGTTCCAGACCTGCTCACCCTTGACACAGGGATAGCTGTCAAAGACCCGGTGACACATGTCCAGATACTCCTTCTGGTACTCCTCCGACCACTGGACGCTGGGCAGCTTGTGCAGGCCGATCAGGGTATCGGCGCCGTATTCGGTGAAGACCACCGGCTTGACCTCGGGCAGGGACTGCCAGGCGTCCATCTCTCTGCGGAAGGCAGCCTCGGCGTCCTCCATCTCGTTGCCGCCCATCATATACCAGCCGTAGTAGCGGTTGAGGCAGTAGAAGTCGCTGTACTGGAAGCACTTGCACCTGCCGGGAACCGAATTGCCCAGCATGGCGAAGGTACGGGGGCGCTTCTGCGGATCCAGACTGCGGGCGTACTCAAACACCGTTTTGAAATAATCGGAAGCGCTGTCGGTCAGGGTGTCCGGCTCGTTCATCAGGCTCCAGGCGAAGACGCAGGCGTGATTTCTGTCCCGGGTGATCATCTCCTTAACGGCGGCCAGATGATTTTCCAGCAGCTGGGGCACCGTATCCCGGTCGAACCAGGCGGTGATCTTGCCGCCTGCGGCGTCGGCAAAATTCATCAGACTCTCCATAAAGCCCACCGCCGGCACCTCATCAATGACCAGGAAGCCCTCCCGGTCGGCCATCTGATAGATTTCCTCACTGTAGGGGTAATGGCTGGTGCGGAAGGAATTGGCACCGATCCATTTCATCAGCTCAAAATCCCGCTTGATCACCGGCAGATTGTAGGCGCGGCCCACAATATCACTTTCCTCATGCTTGCCGAAGCCCTTCAGATAG
>JAQXNQ010000205.1 GCA_029098085.1 Oscillospiraceae bacterium | reverse complement strand
GATGTTCCCGTGCAGCGGCTTCAGACTGTCGAAAAAGTGGTTTTCAAAAAAAGTTGCACAAAAAGCGAGAAAAGTGTATGCCCGCTGGAAGCGGGCATGGGGTCTCTGAGGGGAATCTTGCGGCCTGCGGGCCGCGCTTTTTGTCTTGATTGTCCGCGCCGGGCGCGGAGGAGCAGGATTTCGCGCTCTGCGGAAGGTTTGACCGAAGGTCATACCGAGGCGACACGGGCTCTGCCAGACTAAGGCCGAAGGCCGTGTCGAGGACCCGCGATTTTTTGAAAAAAATCGAGTAAAACTTTATTTGTGCAATCTGTCGATGAGCGTTATGTTTATCGACACGCTGAAGCCGCCGCACAGGGCTTTCCCGTGCAGCGGCTTTTTACAGATTCAGCTCATACAGCGCAAAGACCGGAATCTCCTCCAGACCCCGCTCCAGATCCTTCTCTCCCGCAAAGGAAAAGCCGCAGGCCTCGTACAGCCGCCGGGCGGGCAGATTGTCCGGCACCACATCCAGCCGGATGGCCCGGTACCCCAGCTGCCGGGCCCGGGCGATGCAGCATTCCACCATAAAGCGGCCCACACCCCGCCCCAGCCGGTCCGGATCGACAGCCAGCGTGTGAATCACCAGAAACTCGCCCCTTTGCAGCTCCCTCTGCCAGTCTCCCCGCTCATAGGCCCCCTGAGGGTCATCGTTTAGGATAAACGCCCCCACTGCCGTGCCGTTTTCAGTGCACAGATACTGGACGCCCTCCGAAATAGCCTTTTGGACGCTTTGGGATGACGGGTAAACTCCGTATTCCCATTTGGGGTAGTTCACCGTCCTTGTCAGGTGCAGCACAGCGCGGTCATAAAGCGCCGCCGTCTCTTCCAGATCGCCGGGGCCGCATGCTCTCACTTCCATCAGGCACCTCCGCCTCAGCGCTCCAGCGTCACCAGACCGCCCGCCGGTACCTCCATGGCGCAGAGGCCCTGCAGTACCTGCTCTCCGCTGCTGACCAGCCGTCCCCGGCAGTCCTGCACCGTCACCCGGAAGGTTCCCGGTTCCCTCAGCCGCAGCAGCAGCTCGCTGCCGTGGTTGGCATTGACGATGATGATCCGTGAAAGACCTTCCTCCGGCTCAACGGCCAGTTCCGCCGCGTACAGAGCGTAGATTGCTTCACCGCTCTCTGCCGTCCAGACCAGCGGATACAGCATCTGCGGATACAGCGCATGGATGGGCACCTGCTGCAGCAGTGCGCAGTGTTCCTTCATAAAGCGGATCCAGAAGCAGACCATCTCCCGCTGGGCTTCGGTCAGGAGGCCGGGCCGCACCGAAAGCTGCAGGGTGGCAAAGAGCACGTTCTCCAGCTGGATGGCCGCATTTTCGCAGCTTTCCTCCGGGTGCCACATGAGCATATCCGAGTGGACGGCGCTGCTGCCGCTGAGCAGCCGCAGATCCACCATCCCCACCCGGTTGGAAATCAGATCATCGGGGCAGTCTCCCACCCGAAACAGGTTGCCGTATTTGCGCATATTGGGGCCAACATATCCCTGCCGGAACTCGATGAGAAAATCCGGGTTCCGCTGCCGCAGAGCGTCGGTGATCCCGGTCATCATGACGTCCACCGCCTCCTGCACGCAGCAAAAATCCATGCCCTCCTTCGGTTTTGCCGATTGGGGACGGGCATAAAACTGGTCGATAAAGTCCAGCTTCAGGCCGTCAATGTTCCACTCTGCCACCCGGGACAGATAGGTCTCCTTCAGATAGGCCCGCACCTCGGGGTACCGGGGATCCAGCACGCCGGCCTCCAGCCGCTCGTCATACCAGAGGAGCTTGTCCTCAAACCTCGGCCAGGCCGCTGATTTTCTGCCCACAAAGGGCACACTGAACCAGACCAGGTACTTCAGCCCCAGCCGGTGTACCCGCTCCACATGGGCAGCCATGTCCGGAATCTTGGAGGAAGCCACCTGCCAGTCGCCGCAGAAAGCGTAGCCACGGCTGTTATCATCGGTCTGCCAGCCGTCGTCCACCAGCACCGATTCCAGCCCCAGCTCTGCCGCCAGCGCACAGTCCTCTTCGATTTTACTGTCAGTAATATCCTGGTGGAGAGAATACCAGGTGGAATACATGGGCATGCGTCCGGCCTCCGGCACCGGCATAGGGCGAAGGCCGCAGTCCTCCTCCCACCACCGGGTCACCCGGCCAATGGCGGTCTCGTACCGCACCGGGCTCCGGTCCCGCCAAAGGGAAACGGTATAGCTTTCCCGGCCCGTAAAGGTGTCCAGCGGAATCCGGATCCGGCAGAGCAGCGTGCCGTCCTCCTCGTGGACGCCCATATTCCAGCGGACTTCCTTCTGGGTTTCGGACAGAGCAATGGTGCAGGCATTGACGCCGTCCTCGCTGTAAAAGCTCATGACTGGTGCCGAAACGGCGGTCATGGTGGCAATATCCCCCATCCAGTCCACCCGCAGCTTTCTGGAAGAGCCTGCCGCCGGATGCCACATAAAGTGCAGCCCCACCACCGGAATACTCCAGCGCAGCTCCAGCATGGGTTCCTTCGCCGCCGCCCGGGACTGCTCCTCCCACTGAAACCGGAATGTGAGCACATTTCCTTCTCCGCTGCCGGCGCCCTGCACGTTCAGGCCTTCGCTGGCCAACATTTCCACATCGTTTGCAAACCCCATGGATCGCATGTCTGATTCCTCCTGTCGCTTTTGGGCACCAGTATACCACATTCCCCGAAAAAGTCCAGCGTCATTTTCCCCAATCCGAGACAAACCGCCCCGGTGACACCCCCACCTGCCGCTTGAACTGGTTGCAGAAGGCGTAGGTATCGCAGTATCCCAGTTCCGCCGCCACCTCCTTCACCGACATCCGGCGGTCAAGGAGCATGGTTTTGCCGGCGTTGATCCGCAGCTGAATCCGGTACTGGGACAGGGAGCAGCCATAGGCCTGCCGGAACTGTTTGCGCAGGGATTCGTAGCCGATACCGCAGGCCTCGGCGATCTCCTCCAGAGAGAGTCCCACCTGATAATTCTGCCGGAGCATCTCACAGGCCCGCTGCAGCCCGTCCGATTCCTCCGGCGTCCGGCGGCAGCCGTTCAGGTAGAGCAGCAGCCGCTGAAACTCCGGCAGCAGCTCCTGGGCGCGGAAATCGTCCGTCCGCTCCATCAGTTCCTCATAGGCCAGCAGCCGCTTGAAGATCTCCCGGCTCTCCCCGGCAAAAAAGACCGGCTCATCGGTCACCACCTTCATGGCGGTCAGGGTCTCGAAAATCCTTGCCCCCGCACAGAAATAAAACTCCAGCCAGCCGGAGCCCTCGTCCACCAGGGTGTGATGCCGCACGCCGGGCATCCGCTGCACCACGCAGCCGGGGGTGATGGGCCAGCGCCTTCCCGTTTCAGCATCGATGTAAACGCCGGTGCCGCTGATCACATACAGACCGCCGTAATAGCGAAACAGCTCATCCCGCTGGACACAGGAACGCCCCTCCTTCCGCAGAAAGCCGCAGGAGATCAGACTGTTGGCCGTGTCCTCCGGGTTCTGCAGCAGGGTCCGGTGCACGGTGTGATCCCGGTAATACCTCGCCTCCACCTGCATCAGGCATCCTCCTTTTCCCATTTGTTACATCTATAATACCACAAATTACATTTTCCGTGAAGAGAAGATGGAGTATAATGAAGTTGTATGAGCAGTTTTTTCTTCTCAAAAAACACATCAAACCAAGGCCGATCAAAACAGGAGGCATTCCCATGACCAATCTGGAAAACTTTATTTCCATCGCCCGGCGCACCGGGTATGAAAAAATGCCGGTGGATTTCAGCATGTGCCCTTCCCTGGCGGAAAAATTCGACGCTTACGTTCAGGAGCATGATTTTGAGGTGCCGAAAACCATGGTGCGGATTCCCTGGCTGAAGCCCAAAGTGGCTTCCCGGGAGACCTTCCTGAAATACTACGATCACGGCTTCAAGGAGGGCACCGAGATTGATATGTACGGCGTGGCCCATGAGCCGGGCAGCGCTGCCGCCTTCCACATGACCAAGATGTACCATCCCATGGAGAACTTCGACAGTGTGGAGCAGGTGATGGCCTATCCCCTCCCCGACTTCACCGACGCGGATCCCACTGAGCAGCGGAAGGCTGCCGAGGACGCCCACCGCAAGGATCTGGTGGTCATCGGCAACATGCAGTGCACCATCTGGGAGACCGCCTGGTACATGCGCGGCATGGAAAACCTGATGATGGACATGATGGAGGAGGATCCCATCGCTGAGGCCCTGCTGGACCGGGTCACTGCCGAATCGGTTCTCCGGGCGGAGAGCTTTGCCCGCAGCGGCGCCGATGTGTTGTTCCTGGGCGATGACATCGGCATGCAGCACAGCATCATGATGAGCGAGAGCCTGTACTGCACCTGGATTCAGCCCCGTCTGACCAGGGTCATTCAGGCAGCCCGGGCTATCAAGCCGGACATCATTGTCTTCTATCATTCCTGCGGCTTTGTGACCCCCATGATTCCCCATCTGATCGACGCGGGCATCGATGTGCTGAATCCGGTTCAGCCGGAATGCATGGACTTCGCCGAGATTCACGAGAAGTTCGGCGACCGGCTCTCCTTCCACGGAACCATCGGCACCCAGACCACCATGCCCTTCGGCACCCCCGATGAGGTACGCCGGGAGGTCTTCAAGAATCTGGAGATCGCCGGTGACCACGGCGGACTTTTTGTCGGCCCCACCCATCTGCTGGAGCCGGAGGTGCCGGTGGAGAACGTCATCGCCTACATCAAGGCCTGTCAGGATTTCAAATAATCTGTGCGCTGTGTTTCATAGCCGCCGCTTTTCCGAAAGCGGCGGCGCAGCGTGTCGATAAAGTCGGACACAATTGACAGCTTTCACAAATAAGGGATTGTCTATCGTTAGAATGCCAAGGCATTTAAAGTTTTACTCGATTTTTTTCAAAAAATCGCGAGTCCTCGACACGGCCTTCGGCCTTAGTCTGGCAGAGCCCGTGTCGCCTCGGTATGACCTTCGGTCAAACCTTCCGCAGAGCGCGAAATCCTGCTCCTCCGCGCCCGGCGCGGACAATCAAGACAAAAGCGCGGCCCGCAGGCCGCAAGATTCCCCTCAGAGACCCCATGCCCGCTTCCAGCGGGCATACACTTTTCTCGCTTTTTGTGCAACTTTTTTTGAAAACCACTTTTTCGACAGTCTGAAGCCGCTGCACGGGAACATC
>JAQXNQ010000204.1 GCA_029098085.1 Oscillospiraceae bacterium | reverse complement strand
CAGGTGGAAAGTCCGGATTATTTCCACAATTATACTGTTGAAAGAGTGGAAAAGCAGGGATTTTTTCCCTTCCCGGCGCCGTTTCTCCCCTTTTTTCGCCCTTTTCCGGGGATTTTTTCATGGAAAAACGGCCGGACATTCTCACCCGACGGGGGAAAGAGGAGGGGAGAACGGGCAAACCGGCCTTCTCCCAAAAAAGGCAAAGCCCCGGAGAGCTTTGCCTTTCAGCGGATGAAGGTTTATCAGAAGTCGATTTCCAGATCGTAGTAGCAGGCCTTCAGCAGCTTCTCCATATCCTCCTGAGAGGGCTGACGGGGATTGGAGCCGGTGCAGGCGTCGCTGATGGCGAGGGTGGCCACCTGGGGCAGCTTCTCCATGAACTCCTTCTCGTCGATGATGCCGCCTTCGTAGTCGCGGATGCAGGAGGGAATGTCCAGAGAGGCGTTCATGGCCTTCAGCTCGGCGATCAGGGCGTCTACCAGCTCCTCGGTGGTGGAGCCGTTCAGGTGGATGAACCGGGCGATCTGGGCATAGCGCTCAGCAGCCTCGGGGTTCTTGCTGTTGTACTTGATGACCTTGGGCAGGTACATGGCGTTGGCGCAGCCGTGGACGATGTGTCCGCCGGTGTAGGCGGCGCCGGTCTTGTGGGCCATGGAGTGCACGATGCCCAGCAGGGCGTTGGAGAAGGCCATACCGGCCAGGCACTGAGCGTTGTGCATCCGGTCGCGGGCTTCCATGTCGCCGTCGTAGGACTTCTTCAGGTCGGCGTGGATCATCTCGATGGCATGCAGGGCCAGCGGATCGGTGTAGTCGCAGTGCAGGGTGGAGACATAAGCCTCGATGGCATGGGTCATGGCGTCCATACCGGTGTGAGCGGTCAGCTTCTTGGGCATGGTCTCAGCCAGAGCGGGATCGACGATGGCCACGTCAGGGGTGATGTTGAAGTCGGCCAGGGGGTACTTGATGCCCTTCTTGTAGTCGGTGATGACCGAGAAGGCGGTCACCTCAGTGGCGGTGCCGGAGGTGGAGGGGATGGCGCAGAAGTGAGCCTTCTGACGCAGGGTGGGGAAGTTGAAGGGGGTGATCAGATCCTCGAAGGTGGTTTCGGGGTACTCATAGAAGGCCCACATGGCCTTGGCGGCATCGATGGGAGAGCCGCCGCCGATGGCAACGATCCAGTCGGGCTGGAACTGACGCATGGCCTCGGCGCCCTTCATGACGGTATCCACGGAGGGATCGGGCTCAACACCCTCGAACAGCTGAACCTCCATGCCGGCTTCCTTCAGGTATTCCTCGACCTTACCGAGAAAGCCAAAGCGCTTCATGGAGCCGCCGCCGACCACGACGATGGCCTTTTTGCCTTTCAGGTTCTTCAGTTCCTCCAGGGAACCCTTTCCATGGTACAGATCTCTGGGCAGGGTAAAACGCATAACGATTCCTCCATATATTGATTTTGAATCTCCCGGAAAAGCCGGCGGATGTTGCCTTTCGGCAGCAGCTTCCTCATTCCGCTTTTCTTTTCCTTATTTCTACAGGTAACAGTATAGCACGCTTGTTAAAAAATTACCAATCTCTTTTCGGAATAGGGGAATATGATTTAGGAATAGGAGAAATTTGGGAAAAGGATGGGAAACCGTTTGCTGCGGCCGGTCAAAAGGATGCGGTGGAGTTTTCCACACAGAAACATCTTTTTTATTTGGCAGGAAGCATCCCTCCCTGCTGCAATATGCCGGGGCGTGCCAAAACGGCAGTATGATATCTGTTTTCACGGACCTGTCAGCCCTCCGGCAAAACCGCTGCAAACACTCTTGACAGTGAATATCGTTTCTGCTATCCTATACCTTAAATGGGAGCTTCCTGTCCGGAGTTCCCCCGGCGACGGCATGGGCGGAGCAGCGCTTCGCCTCCCCGTCAGCTTCATTGTTTCGGGAGGATCTGTCATGAAAATCGGTTTCTGCGCAGCCAGCCTGTCCGTGGACGGCGACCCCATGGGTCTGCAGGCGCTGCCCTTTCTGAAGGAATCCGGCTATGATTACGCCGAGCTGACCATCAGCAACTATACCGGCCTTTCCGAGGAGGATTTCCGGGAGGCCTGCCGCCGGGTGGAGGACAGCGGTCTGCCGGCGGAGACCGCCTGCTGGATGTTCCCGGGCGGGCTGCCCCTCTACGGCCCCATGGAGCCGGTGCTGGACTGGATCAAAAGGGCCTGTGACCGTTCTGCCCGGCTGGGCGTGGAGGTGCTGGTCTTCGGCAGCGGCAGGGTGCGCAGCTGCCCCGAGGGCATGACCCATGAGCAGGCTTTTTCTCACCTGACCGGGCTGACCTCCGCCATAGCCCCCATTGCCCGTCAGCACGGCGTCACCATCGTCATGGAGCCGCTGAACCGGGCCGAGACCGACATGATCCGCACGGTGAGTGACGGTGCCCGGCTGGTTCGGGCGGTGAATCACCCGTCTGTCCGGCTGCTGGCCGACTACTACCACTTCGCCCGGGAGCAGGACGCCTTTGCGCCCGGCGATCTTCCGCTGCTGGCCCATGCCCACTGCGCCGAACCGGAGAAGCGGGGCTGCCCCACCGTCATCGACAAGCCCTTCGCGGATTTTCTCACCGCTCTCCGCTCCGGCGGCTACGATGTCAGGCTCAGTCTGGAGCCCTCCGCCACCGACCGGGACGCCGCGGCGGCCTTCCCGAAGCTGATGAAGGACTTTTTCGCGGAGCATTGATCGGGATCCCGCGCATATAAACAGGGCCCGGCAGGCTGGTTTTCAAGCCGTCTGCCGGGCTTTGCTTTCAGCAGCAGGGGATATGAAGGGGCGAAAAGCGGTTCAGTTGTTTCCGTTTTCCCCCCGGACCGCCTGCATCTCCCGCTCCAGCGTGGCCGGATTCTCCCTGCACCAGCTTCCCAGATAGGCCCGCAGGCCGTCGGGGAAGCTGGCGGACAGCCTGTCCCACCGCTCCGGGACGGTCAGACCCTCCCCCTGCTCCAGCAGGGCATGGGCAAGCAGAATCTCACAGAGATTGCAGCCCAGCTCCATGGGGCGTTCGCCGCAGCGGCGGGCATAGTCCTCCAGCAGCAGACGCTGCCGGGTCGGGGAGAACAGGCGGCAGAACCGGTTTTCCCACCGGTACCCGTCCAGATACCGGCGGATGAAGCTGAGCCCCTCCAGTCCCTGGGGGTAGTGCAGCACCGGGTAGTCGGCGGTGATGGGCACCTGATGGGGAAAGAAATCCATCAGGCCGGGGTACAGCTTCCAGAACCCCCGGAGGCCGCCGTCCAGCGTGTCGTCGTACAGCCGGCTGGCCCGGGGCATCCGCTCCCGCAGCACCAGCGTGTAGTACCCCTGACAGGAGCGCAGCTGCCGCCTGAGCCGGATCCGGCCCTGACGGTACCCCTCCTCCAGCGGAGTGCGGCGGAGCAGGGCCGCGCCGCCCGAGATGGTCTGCCCCTCCAGCCAGACGCCCAGGAGGTAAAGGATCCCCTGCAGCAGCTCCCCAGCGGTCTCGCTCCGCACCGAACCGCTCTGTTCCCGGGTATACCGGCGGCACTGCTTTTCCAGCAGGGACAGAACCTCCCCCTTCAGCCGCTCCCCTTCCGCCGGGGAGAGCAGCCCTGCCGCCGCGGCCCGCTCGGTCAGCGACAGAAAAATCCGCTTTTCGTCCGGGAAACCGTCCCCGGCGGCCAGCAAAGACGACGATTTGTCATATTCAGTCGAATTCGCCGAAGTGTTATGGTCAAACTGCGCTTCAAACCCCTGCTTCATCCTCTGCTCCCTTCCCAAAGGGTGGAGGGAAATTGTCTCCACCCGGTTTTATTCAGCATGATTCGACTTTTTGTTATACACCGCTCAGTCCCACTCGTCTCCGTCTTCTTCCTTCTCCAGCTCCTCTTCATCGGATCCCGTCAGGACGGACAGCTCCACTTGTCCCAGCAGCTCCGCCGAACCCCGGCAGGGGCCGTCGAACAGCTCCCGCATCCGGCGGATCAGCAGCTCGTCCGGCAGCTCGGTTTCGTTTTTGAACTGGTAAAACAGCCAGGTCAGCTCCTCCAGCGCTGCGGCGCAGTCCTCCTCCAGCCCGTCCTCGTTTCCGGCCAGCCACGCACTGTCCCAGAACCCCCTGAGAATCTGCTCGGCGGCGGTCTCTCCGAAGACCAGCCGGCCGGTGTCGGTCAGGGCGTCCCGCTCGGCGCGGCAGAGGGAGACCTTCTGCGCCGCGGTCAGCAGGATACCCCGCTCCTTCAGAAGCTCTGCCGCTTCGGTGATGGCGTCCTCTGCGCCCACCGGAAGCAGCCCTTCCAGCATGTTGCTCATTCCGCATCCTCCTTCGTACAGGTGTACTTACTGTTATATACCCTTTGGCGAAAAAGAACAAGACTTGACTTTTTGGATAAAATGTGCTATGATAGAAACAGAAAAGGACGGGGCGGCCCGTCCTTTTTGTTTTTGGGGAATGATGTGCTGATTCGGCAAACCGTAGGGGCGATCATGGATCGCCCGCTGCCTGTCGACACGCTGTCGCTTCAGGCTAGGCCCGAAACGTTCCGTCTTTTGCAAGGTAGGGGACGGCCTCCGGACGTCCCGTGGTATCACCTGTCGGTACACTGTGCTTTTCGGTTAAAACGGCAGTTTTTTCTCCTTCACCGCTCCCGCATTCCGTTTCGGCAGCGTGGGAGTTTTTGTTTGGAAGCCGCCCTTGCGAGGGCGGCATTAAAATAATGCCGGTTCCCGGACCGGCGGCCGGCTTATTCTTTTGCTGCGCGGCAAAAGAACAAGACTTGACTTTTTGGATAAAATGTGCTATGATAGAAACAGAAAAGGACGGGGCGGCCCGTCCTTTTTGCTTTTGGGGAATGATGTGCTGATTCGGCAAACCGTAGGGGCGATCATGGATCGCCCGCTGCCTGTCGACACGCTGCCGCTTCCGGCTGGGGTCGAAGCGGTTCCTTGTTTCGCCAGGTAGGGGACGGCCTCCGGACGTCCCGTGGTATCACCTGTCGGTACACTGTGCTTTTCGGTTAAAACGGCAGTTTTTTCTCCTTCACCGC
>JAQXNQ010000203.1 GCA_029098085.1 Oscillospiraceae bacterium | reverse complement strand
CTCCGAATCATAGATGGCCCGGGCCACCCGCTCATCGTTGAAGGCCCACAGATCCTCCAGCGATCCGCCGCCCCGGCCGATGATCACCAGCTCCACCCCGGCCCGGGGCACCTGCGCCAGCGCCTCACAGAGAGAAGCGGGGGCGTTTTCTCCCTGCACCAGCGCCGGAATCAGCACCAGCTCCCCCAGCGGATACCGCCGGGAAAGAATATGGATCACGTCCTGCAGCGCTGCACCGGTCTTGGCGGTGATGACGCCGATGCGGCGGGGAAAGGGCGGCAGCGGCCGCTTGCGGGCGGGGTCAAACAGCCCCTCCCTCCCCAGCTTTTCCTTCAGCTGCTCAAAGGCGGCGTAGAGAGCGCCCACCCCGTCCGGCTGCATGTCGGCGCAGTAAATCTGGCAGACGCCGTCCCGGTCGTAGAGCTGAACGCTGCCGAAAATCACGACGCTCATGCCGTTTTTGGGCAGGAAACGCAGATGGGCGGCGTTCCATTTGAACATAACCGCCTTGATGGCGCATTTGGCGTCCTTTAATGTAAAATAAAAATGCCCGCTTTTCAGATGATGGGTAAAATTGCTGATCTCGCCCCGGATGTAGACGCTTTTCAGCTCCACGTCCTCATCCAGCAGCTGCTTCAGATGTCCGTTTACCTGTGAAACGGTCAGGATTTCGTTCATATGGATGCTTCCCTCAAGGCTCCGGCGCAGGCTGCCGCCAGAATGGCGATGCCGGCGCTGTTGTCGGAGGAATACTGCGGGTCGGCAAAGATGCCGCCGAACCGCTCCTCCATCTGTCTGCGGATGATGCTGCAGCTCATGACGCCGCCGGCATAGACCAGCGGCAGAGTGCCGTACCGCTCCAGCAGGGCGCGGGTCATGGATTCCAGCGCAGCGCCGATGGACTCGATGCAGTACCGGGCCACATAGGACGGCTCTCTTCCCTGCTCCAGCAGCCTGCGGCACTGGTTTTCCACACCGGAGAGACAGCAGTCTGCCCCCTTCATGACAGGGCGAACCTTCACCCGCTCGGTGCACTGAAGGGCCAGCTCAGTCAGAGCCGGGCCGCAGGGGAACTTCAGCCCCAGCATCAGTCCCACCCGGTCGACGGCCTGTCCGGCCTTCAGGTCGAGAGACGAGGCCGCCGGGGTGATCCGGAAAACCGGCTCGCCCGGCTCCACCAGCAAAGCGTCGGTGGTGCCGCCGGAGAGGTGGAAGGCCAGAAAGGGCGTGCGCATCAGGGAGAGCTGCCCGGCGCTGTACAGAGCGGCGGCCACATGACCCTCCTGATGAGAAAAGCGAAAAAGGGGCAGGCCTTCGGCGCTGCAGAGCAGCTGGGCCGCCATCTCCCCCACCAGAAAGCAGGGCATGTAGGAGCCCTCCGCCCTGCGGGGAAAGACCGAAACGCCCACGGCGGAGGGGCGGAGACCGGTGCGGTCAAACAGCGCCGCGGCCAGCTCTCCCAGCTGCTTGACATGGGCAAAGACCGCGTCGCTCTGGCGCAGACCCAGGGCGCCCTCGGCGGTGGGCAGCAGCCGCTTCTCCATCTCCACGATGCCGGTGTCGCTGTCGTACAGGGCCAGGGAGGTGGTGTAGTTGCTGGTATCGATGCCCAGAAAAACGCTCATCCGCCCTTATTCCTTTCCGCCTGCGGCCTTGTCCCCGGCTCCGGCAATTTTGTCACGGACAATGCTGCCCAGCACACCGTTGATGAAGGACACATCGTCCTCATAGGCGTAGTCGGTGGCCAGACGGACGCATTCGCTGACGACAATGTCGTCCTCCACATCGTCGCAGAAGAAGATTTCCCAGACGCCCAGCCGCAGGATGGCCAGACTGACCTTCGAGATGCGGGACATGGTCCATTTTTTCAGATGGGCGGAGATGGTCTCGTCGATGACGGCCCGGTTGCCCTCCACGCCCCTGAACATCCGCTCCACCTCGGGGGTGATCTCCAGGTCGCCGCATTCCCGGGCGGTGCTGAGCAGCTCCTCCACCGAATCCTCGTGGAAGATCCGCTCAAAGATCAGGACAAAGGCGTTTTCTCTCATCTGATGTCGGGTGATTTTTTTCATGGTGTATTCACATTCCTTCGTTTTCCGGCAGAGCCGGTTGGCTTCTTTGTGTACAAACAGAGCGCCCTCCGCACAGCAGAGGGCGGGGACGCGGCGTTATTCCTTCGCCTTGACGCCGGCGACAAGGACGTTGACCCGGCTCACGGCGATGCCGGTCATGTCCTGAACGGCATCCTTGACCCGCTGCTGGATCAGGGAGGCGACCTCCTTCATCCGGCAGCCGTAGCAGAGGTTGACCGAGATGTCGATGACGGCAGCGCCGTCGCAGAGGGTGGTGATCACCGGGCGGCATTCGCTCGGGCAGAGCACCTTTTCCAGCGGAGAGGCGGGCCGGACGGCCAGCGAATGGACGCCGTCCATCTCACTGAGGATCTTGCTGACGACCGAGGCGATGACGCCGTCGGAGATCTGGATTCTGCCCCCGGCAGGATTGGCTTTTGGCTGCATAACAGTTCCTCCCTTATGGCATGCGGCGCTGGGCCGCCAAGCGGATTCTGATCTTGTGAAAGCTGAAGATACTTCAAGGGTATTATACCACATGGGGATCCTTTTAGCAAACCTTTCTCTGCAACTATTTTATAAAAAAACGGCAATATTCCGAAAAAATGCAGAAAATCCCCTTCACACCGGGGCGGACGCTTGTTTTTTCCGGGAAATATGGTATGATGAAAGCAAAATAAAGGAGGCTTCCATCATGAACGACCGTTACCGCACCGATCTTTTTGTGCAGCATCTGTACCGGGATCACCCCGGCAAGCTCCGCTTTGACCCGGAAACCATCAAAACCCCCGGCGACTTTTTCGCCTGGAAGGAGCAGGTCCGGGCCAAGGCCCTTGAGCTGATGCAGTTTCCGGCAGACGCCTATGACACGCCCCTGGTCAACCGGATCTCGGCGGTGCAGCGGGACGGCTACCGGGTGGAAAAATACGAGATCAGCCCCGAGCCGGAGCTGTGGGTGCCCTTTCTGCTGCTGGTGCCGGACAGTGCCACCCGGGAGCATCCCGCTCCCGGCGTCCTCTGCTTCCCCGGCTGGAGCACCCCCAAGGAGGCCCTCTGCGGCGAGGACTTCCGGGACGGGGTTTACGATCCCTCCGGGCCCGCGGGGGCCTTCCCCTTCTCCAACGCCATGGCGCTGCACTTTGTCCGCCGGGGCATGGTGGCTCTGGCCAGCGACAACGCCGGAACCGGCGAGCAGCAGGGCGTTTACGACCGGCAGCAGTTC
>JAQXNQ010000202.1 GCA_029098085.1 Oscillospiraceae bacterium | reverse complement strand
CCGGGAGCCGAGGTGAAATTGATATATGCGCCCGGACGCACCTTGTTCCGGGCGGTAAAGGTTCCGCCTGCCATAAATGTCTCCTTTCAGTCGACATGAAATTCGGCTTTCAGCCGAGTCAGACTGTCGAAAAAGTGGTTTGCAGGAAAAAATTGCACAAAAGAGGTAACGTGTATGCCCGCTGGAAGCGGGCATGGCTTTGTCCAGTTGGTATCTTGCGGCCTGCGGGCCGCGCTTGTTTATGATTTATTGTCCGCGCCGGGCGCGGAAGAGCAGGATTTCGCGCTCTGCGGAGGGCGACCAGGGCGCTGCCCTGGACCTGCGATTTTTTGAAAAAAATCGAGTAAAACTTTTTTGCCTTGGCAACCAATTGAAAGTGAGTTGCCTATTTGTGCAAATTGTCAATCAGTAACGACTTTATCGACACGCTGCGGCGGCAGGGGATCCTGCCGCCGTTTGCTTTGCCTTGTTCAGAAAAAGCGCTGCTGTCCTGATCCATTTTCAAGGGCCGCAGCGCCGATTCTACCTTCAAATTCCGCTGCCGCGGCAAAGCCGCACGGCAGCGCCCTCCCCCGCGAGCCGGCCGGACGACCAGGCCCACTGAAGGTTGTAGCCGCCGCAGTCACCGTCAATGTCCAGCACCTCGCCGCAGGCAAACAGGCCGGGCGCCAGCCGGGATTCCAGCGTGTCGGGGAAAAAGCCGGCCGTTTCGGCGCCGCCCGCCGTCACCTGGGCGTTCTTCATGCCGTTGTGGCCGGTGACGGTCAGCTTCCAGCCCTTGAGCCGCCTGCAGAGGGCGGTCAGCTCCCCGGGGGTCAGGCTGTCCGCCGTCCGGGACAGGGGGACGATCCCCTCCGCCTTAAGGGCGCACTGCCCCAGCCGCTTGGGGATCAGACCGGTGAAGAACTCCTCCAGCCGCCGCTCGGGGTGAGAAGCCGCCCGTCCGGACAGGATCTTCCGCAGCCGCTCCTCTTCCAGATCGGGCAGCAGATCCAGCGTCAGCGAAACTTCCTTTCCGCTCCCCAGCCGCCGGGTCACCAGACTGGACAGGGTCATGACCGGTGGCCCCGAGATGCCGTACTCGGTGAACAGAATCTCGCCGAACCGGCTGGGCTCCTTTCCGGGCAGAGTCACCAGCCCGGTAAACTTCAGACCGGCCAGGGGCTTTGTGAAGGTCACGTCGGTTTTCAGCTGGACAATGGCCGGGCGGCGCTCGGTGATCCGGTGGCCCAGGGACGAGAGCAGCCGGTAGCCGCTGTCGCAGCCGCCCAGAGGGGCCGAGGCCTCGCCCCCTGCCGCCACAATGACCGCCCGGGCAAAAAGGGTGCCCTCCGCCGTTTCCAGCAGAAAGCCGCCCTTCTGCCGCCGCAGGGACAGCACCTCCGCGCCGCAGCGGATCTCCACCTCCAGACGCTCTGCCTCCATCCGCAGCACATCCAGCACCGCCGATGCCTGCAGCGGCCGGGGGTAAAGTTTGCCGTCCTCTTCCTCCACCGTCAGCAGACCCATTTTATAGAAAAAATCCAGATTGCTTTTGACCGGGAACCGCCGGAAGGCCTCCCGCACAAAGCCGGGATCCGCTCCGTGATAATGGTCGGGAGATGCCTGCCGGTTGGACAGGTTGCAGCGGCCGTTGCCGGTGGCCAGCAGCTTGCGGCCCACCCGCTGACCCCGCTCCAGAATCACCACCGAAGTATCGCTGCCCTTCTGCCGCAGCAAAATGGCCGCCTGAATGGCCGCCGCCAGCCCCGACGCGCCGCCGCCGATGATCGCCAGAATCTCAGCCAAGCTGTTCCCTCCTCAGCGAATGTAGTTGGTGGCCACCCGGGGCTCCTGCTCAGGGCGGGGCACCGCGTCCCTGGCGTAGTCCAGACATTTCAGCAGCCAGGCCATGTTCCGGGCCAGGGTGCGCATGGTCTGCAGCCCCTCCAGATCCTGCCGGACCTCCTCCGGCGTGTTGCCGTGCACCGAATTCCAGTACTGGGAAGACACCACTGGCATCTGGGAGATGGTCAAGTATTTGTTCAGCCGGTCAAAGGAGGCCGACGCGCCGCCCCGGCGGCAGGACACCACCGCCGCAGCCGGTTTGAGGGCATAGGCCGCTCCTTTACCGTAGAACACCCGGTCCAGAAAGGCGGTGGCCGCTCCGGCGGGGCCGGCGTAATGTACCGGCGCACCCACGATCACCCCGTCCGCCTGCCGCAGCTTTTCGATGCAGGCATTGACCCCGTCGTCGGTGAAGACGCAGAGGCCGGTTTTCCGGCATCCGCCGCAGCCGGTGCAGCTGTGCACCGCCGCCGGGCCGATCTGAAAGATTTCCGTTTCAATGCCCTGCCGCTCCAGCTCGTCCGCCGCCTCCCGAAGGGCGGTGTAGGTGCAGCCGTGCGGGTGAGGGCTGCCGTTGATAAGAAGAACTTTCATAGAATATCCCTCCATTGTTTTAAGCGGAGTGCCCCGGCTCCCGGCCGCAGGTACTTCACTTCTCCAAATGCTTCTGCTGCTTCATCCAGATCCGCATCACCAGCCGGTGGGGCAGCAGCTTCACCGCCAGCACCTGCGCCTTGACGGCCAGCCCGTGGATGGACACGTCTTTTCCCCGCGCCATGTCCCGCAGGGCCGTCCGCACCACATCCTGCGGCTGATAGATGCGGTTGTAATAGGTGACCGAATCGTCCGACACCGCCCGGTCAAAGAACTCGGTGGCCACCCAGCCGGGGCAGACCGCCATAACCCGGACGCCCCTGGAGGCCAGCTCGGCGTTCAGCGCCCGGGAGAAGGAGAGAACAAAGGCCTTGGTGGCACCGTACACCCCGATATAGGGCACCGGCTGGAAGGAGGACAGGGAGCAGATCTGGTACAC
>JAQXNQ010000201.1 GCA_029098085.1 Oscillospiraceae bacterium | reverse complement strand
CAGGTCGTCGCAGGTGATGGAGCGCATCTCCCAGCCGAAGTGCTGCCGCTGGCCCAGGAAGACGCCGCCGGTGATGCCCTTGCGCTCGCCGCGGAGCTTCTTGCCGTAGTTGACGCGGCCCATATTCTCCACCAGAATGTCCAGACGGGTGGACTCGCCCATACCCATCTCCAGCGTGATCTCAGGCTTCTCCTCGGGACGGCAGCGGTTGATGATGCCGGTCAGCTTGCCGTTCACATAGATCTGAGCCCGGTCATGGACGCCGTCCACCTCCAGCGGCAGCTTCTCGCAGGGGCCGTCGATGACGCTGCTGTACAGCACAAAGCCGAAGTCCTGGCCCATCTCCTCCATGGTCAGGGGAGCGGCGGCCTTCACAGGAGTGGACAGGGCGTCCAGGTTGTCCAGCAGCGGAGCCATTTCGGTCAGGGCCACCGTGCCGTAAGCCGCCTTGGGCAGATTCTGCACATCCATCTCGGGCACCTTGCCGAAGTATTTCTCCACCACCGACTTGATCTCGAAGTACTTGGGGGTCATGTCGCCGGACTCGCTCAGGGGGGCGTCGTAGTCATAGCTGGTGACGGTGGGGGCATAGACCTCGTCGTAGTTGGCACCGTTGGAGAAGCCGAAATTGGTGCCGCCGTGGAACATGTAGAAGTTCACCGAGCCGCCGCAGGACAACATCTCGTCGAAGGTGCGGGCGGTGTCGTCGCCCTCCCGGACATGGTGCTGCTCATACCAGTGGTCGAACCAGCCGTTCCAGAACTCGCAGCACATAACCGGCTGGTCGGGACGGAAGGCCTTGAGGAAGTCCAGATTCTCCTTGCCCCGGCTGCCGAAGTTGGCGGTGGCCAGATAGCCGTCCAGGGTGCCGCCGCCCAGCATGAAGTAGGTGGGGCCGTCGGAGGTGAAGTAGAGGCAGGAAACCCCGTTGTCCTCGTAGATTTTGGCCACAGCCCGCAGGTAGTCCTTGTCATCGCCGTAGCTGCCGTATTCGTTTTCGATCTGCACCATCAGGATGTTGCCGCCGTTGCCCGCGAAGTAGGGCTTCAGCTGCTGGAACAGAGCCTTGTAGTACCGCTCCACCTTGGACAGGTAGAGGGGATCGTTGCAGCGCAGCTTGATGTCATTGTACTTCAGCAGCCAGGAGGGCAGACCGCCGAATTCCAGCTCGGCGCAGATGTAGGGGCCGGGACGCAGGATCACATACAGACCCAGCTCCTGAGCGGTGCGGATAAACCGGGCAATGTCCAGAATGCCGGTGAAGTCAAACTCCCCTTCCTTCCGCTCGTGCATGTTCCAGCAGGTGTAGGTCTCCACCGTGTTGAAGCCGCAGGCCTTCAGCTTCTTCAGCCGGTCCTCCCAGTACTCCGGCACCACCCGAAAGTAATGGATCGTGCCCGAAATGATGGTGAAGGGCTTGCCGTCCAGCAGAAACTGGTCCTTGTTGTAGGTCAGGTTGGGCATGGTAAAATCCTCCTGTGTGTTCATAATGTGATATGGGATACTGCTTCCATTGTAAAGCAGAGCGGAGCGGTTGTCAAGAACGGGCGGCGGTTTTTTCCGCTTCGCCGCCCATGAGCTTCCGGAATTTGAAGAAGAAGACGGTGCCGGTGGTCAGCGAAGCGCAGACGTCCGCCACCGGCTCGGCCAGGAACAGGGCGTCGGTGCCTGACAGGCCGAAAAGGCCGAACTGAGTGGCCAGCACCGGCAGCAGCAGCGCCAGCGGAATCAGCAGAATCACCTTCCGCAGCAGGGCCAGGAACATGGAGATTTTCGCCTGCCCGAGCGCCACAAAGGTCTGCTGGCAGGACATCTGCAGGAACATGATCAGGTTGCCGAAGCAGAAGATCCGCAGGCCGTGGGCGCCAACCTCCAGCAGAGACGCGTCGCTGCTGAAGATGCGGATGATGGCACCGGGAAACAGCTCAATGACCAGCCAGGTGGCGGCGCAATAGATGAAGATGGAAAACAGCAGTTTTTTGAAACAGGCCCGCACCCGGTCGTAATTTCGGGCGCCGAAATTGTAGCTGATAATGGGCTGGGCACCCTGTGTCAGGCCGGTCATGGGCATCAGCAGCACCTGGGAGCAGCTCATGATCACCGACACCGCCGACACATAGTCATCGCTGCCGTACTTCTGCATGCCGGAGGTGAAGGTGATCTGCACCAGGCTCTCGGTGGTCTGCATGATGAAGGGAGACAGACCCAGCGCCAGCACCGGCAGCAGCAGCTTCATCCGGGGCATCAGGTTTTCCTTCCGGATGTGCAGCCGGGTCTTTTTGCCGAACAGGAAGCAGAGCACCCACACCGCCGACACCATCTGGGACAGAACGGTGGCCAGGGCCGCGCCCTGCACCCCCATGCCGAAGACGAAGATGAACAGCGGATCCAGCAGGATGTTGAGTACCGCGCCGATGAGTACCGTCTTCATGGACACCGAAGCAAAGCCCTGACTGGTGATGAAGGCGTTCATGCCCAGCGAGATCTGGACGAAGATGGTGCCGCAGAGATAGATGGACAGATAGCGGTCGGCGTAGGGGAAGATGCTCTCGGACGCGCCGAAGGCCCGCAGCAGGCTGCTCTTGGTGGCGAAGAAAAAGACGGTCAGCACCACCGACAGGGTGATCAGGGTGGAAAAGCAGCCGCCCAGAATCCGCTCAGCCTCATCCTCCCGCTGCTCCCCCATCCGGATGGAGCAGAGCGGCGCGCCGCCCTGACCGATCAGGGCCGCAAAGGCCGAGATGATCATGATGATGGGAAACGCCACCCCCAGACCTGCCAGGGCGGAGGTGCCTCCGTCCGGCAGCCGGCCGATATAGATCCGGTCGACGATATTATACAGCGCGTTGATTACCTGCGCGGTAATACAGGGAAGGGCCATCCGCACCAGCAGTCTGCCCACCGGCGCGGTGCCCAGCTCGTTTTCCTTTTTTGCTTCTCTTTTCTCTTCTGTCATTCAGGATCCTCCTCTTGTTACGGACGGCGTTCCAGCCTGTTTT
>JAQXNQ010000200.1 GCA_029098085.1 Oscillospiraceae bacterium | reverse complement strand
GAACTGGTGTTCAGCTAAACCTTTTTGACGCCCCGGCCGGGGCACAGCTCAGTATGTTCCCTACGGAGGCGGAACAAATCCAATCCATCATAGAAGCGGAGAGCGCACAGGCTGCGCCCTTCGCTTCTTCTTTGCCCCAGGAGGATATAGACCACCTTCTGCGGCTGGGCAGCAACACCGAGCAAGCCCGCTTGAAGATCGTGAACGAGTTTATGAAACAAAAGCCTGTTTCCGAGCTGACAGCCTTTGTGAAGCAAATCTATCACGACGGTTACGGCCTCAAGACCAACAACGGGAGCGTATCGTCCTGGGCTGACCAGGACGGACTGCATATCATGCGAGGGACCTCCGTTCGGTATGCCCGCACCGCACAAGTCCTCTCCTGGGAGGACACCACAGCCCGGATCGGGGAACTGCTGGAGCAGGGACGCTTTGCCACCAACGCAGAGCTGACCGAGGCCCCCGGTTTTGAGCGGCAGCAGGTGGCGCAGTCTCTTTGGTATCTCTGCCAGGACATGAGCGATGAGGCCCGTAAACAAGGGTGGCTTCCAACCATTCGGGAAAACCGAAAAGGTGGTTTCCCGGAGGATGTAGCACGGCTTGAGAAGCTGCTGGAGGATCCCGAAACCCGCCAAACCATCGCGGCAGAGCTGGATTCCTTTGCTCTGCACTGGCGTCAAAACCCGTCCGCCATGCGTTTTCGCCTTTACAAGCCCGATGGGATGCTCCAGCGTGTCAATGAATTATCCATTCCGCGCCGGAGTTACCCCGAAGGAATGACAGAGCTGCCTGCCGTCCCGTCCTTCATCACGGAGGATGAGATCGACGCCACGTTATCCCGTGGCGGCAGCTTTGAAGGAGGCGCGGGCCGCATCTATTCCTTCTGGCAGCAGGAGCATACGCCCAAGGAAAAGGCAGACTTCCTGAAGCAAGAATACGGCACCGGCGGCGGCAACAACAAGATTTCCCACAATTTTTCAAGTTGGGAGGATCACAGCCCCAAGGGAATCGTGCTGCGAAAGCCGGACGCGGAGAATGTGACCTTATCCTGGGCCAAGGTTGCCAAGCGGATCGACGCGATGGTTGCCAAGGACCGCTATCTGACGCCGGAGGCAAAAGCAGCATGGGAACAGGCGCAATCAGTGGTGGAGGCAGCGCCAATGCCGCAGCCCCCATCGGTACAGCCCCTCATTCCGGCGGCCCAAGAGCTGACCCAAGAGGATATTGACGATGCCCTGCGGAAATGGAACGGCAACCCCGAAAGCAAACGAGCTGTGGTGCGGTACATGGAGCAGCACGGGCGGGAAAAGGACACCGCTGCATGGCTTTCCAGAGAATACGGCGGCGACCCGAGCAAGCCCCTGCACTTCACGCTGACCGGGACGGACACGGATGTGGTCATGCCCTGGCCCAAGGTCCAGCGGCGGATTGCCCAGCTTATCAGGGAGGATCGTTTTTTCACAGAGGAAGAACAGGAACGCTTTGACGATATTGACCCTGTTTTCATCCGGGATGCACTGGAGCAGCGGGGCATTGTGAATGGGGAAGTGATCGATTCCGAGGCCCTGGACAGTGATCCCTTCGTACGTCAGGTCATGGCCGACGCCGAAATAGTTGTGCAGCAGCCTGTCCCTGCTGCAGAAAACTTCCGCATCGCAGATGACACTTTGGGCGTCGGAGGCCCTAAAGCCAAGTTTCGGGCCAATCTGGACGCTATCAACCTTCTCAAAAAGTTGGAATCGGAAGGGCGGCAGGCCACCCCGGAGGAACAGGAAGTCCTCTCACGTTATGTGGGCTGGGGCGGCCTTGCCGATGCCTTTGACGAGAGCAAGCCCGCCTGGGCGGAGGAATACCAGGAGTTGGCCGCAGCTCTCACCCCGGAGGAATACGCCGCCGCCAGAAGCTCCACGCTTAACGCCCACTACACAAGCCCTACCATTATCAAGGCCATCTATGAAGCCGTGGGCAACATGGGCTTCCAGACCGGCAACATTCTGGAGCCATCCATGGGCGTGGGGAACTTCTTCGGCCTGCTGCCGGAGGAAATGCGAAGCAGCCGCCTGTACGGCGTGGAGCTGGACAGCATTACAGGACGTATCGCAAAACAGCTTTACCCCAAGGCAGACATTACCATTGCAGGATTTGAGACCACCGACCACCGAGACTTCTATGATCTTGCTGTCGGCAACGTGCCCTTTGGACAATATCAGGTCAACGACCGGGCTTATAACAAGCTCGGCTTTTCCATTCACGACTACTTTTTTGCCAAGACGCTGGACCAGGTGCGTCCGGGCGGCGTCATCGCCTTTGTGACCTCACGCTACACCATGGATAAGCAGTCCCCGGAGGTCCGAAAGTATATTGCCCAGCGGGCGGAGCTGCTGGGGGCCATCCGGCTGCCCAACAATGCGTTCAAGGCCATCGCCGGTACAGATGTGGTTTCGGACATCATCTTCCTGCAAAAGCGCGACCGGCCTATCGACATCGAACCCGATTGGGTGCATCTGGGCAAGAACGAGGACGGCTTTGCCATCAACAGCTATTTCCTGGAACACCCGGAGATGATCCTGGGCAGGCAGTCCTCAGAAAGCACCCAGTATGGGCGGCAGGATTTCACCGTGGAACCTATCGAAGGTCTGGAACTGGCCGACCAGCTCCACGATGTTGTCAAGTACATTCACGGCACCTATCAGGAAGCGGAGCTGCCTGATTTGGGCGACGGCGAAGCCATCGACACTTCT
>JAQXNQ010000199.1 GCA_029098085.1 Oscillospiraceae bacterium | reverse complement strand
AGGCCCGTCAGCTCCCGGCTGGAGGCGGTGGCGGTGCCGCTCTCCAGTGCGGTGTTCAGGTCATTCCAGATGCTTTGGTAGGTGTCCTGTACAAGGCCTTTGAAGTATTCGTCCTCGCTGCCGCTCTGACTGATCAGGCCGGAAACGCCGCCGGCCAGCGCGCCCACCCCCGCCCCGATGGCGGTGCCGACGCCGGGGGCAATCATCGAGCCGATGGCAGCACCGGACACGCCGCCGGACAGGACCGAGGAGAGCATATTGGCGGCGTCCCCGCCGTAGGCCGATGATACATAGGCGGAAGCCGCCTGACTGGCGATCTGCCCCAGCTGACTGACTGCCCCCGCCCCTGCAATCCGGGACAGCAGCCCCTGAGCGGTGCTGCCGCCCAGAGCGGAGCCTCCGGAAGCAAGGCCGCCTCCGGCCCGGTTCTCCATCTTCTGGGTCTCGCTCTGCAGGCTCTGCAGATCCTTTTCCGCCTGCCGGGACGCTTTCGACACCGACCGCAGCTCCTGCTGCAGGGTGTCCAGCCGGATCTGCGCCTTTTCCAGCGCTTCGGCGGACTCTTTGGTGTCGTCCAGTCCCTTTTTGGCGTCGGTCAAAGCCTGCTTAGCCTTCTGGATGTCCACCGTCAGGGAGCCTTTGGTTTTGGTCAGCTCATCCAGCCGGGTTTTGGTTTCCTGGGCCCGCTTGGTCAGATTCTGCATATTGCCGGCCATTTTGGACAGTGGGGACGAAACCCCATCTTGCACCGACATATACAAGCTCACGTTGGGCATAAGCAGACCCCCTTAGACCAGATTCACCCGGTGCAGACCGAGAATGGTATCGACTGCCATATTTTTGTGCCCCGCCTCAACCGTGGTCAGTCGGTTTTCGTACATGTCAGCGCAGAGCACCAGCGCCGCTACGGTCAGATCCCCATGCTCGTCCATTTCGGCTTCGGGCAGGCCGGTGACACCACGGATGTACGACTTGGCCGCCTCCAGCAGGACGAAGGGAGAAACATCCCCCTCCGTCCCGTCCAGACGCAGGAACCGAAGCACATCATTTGCTGTCAGTTCGCTGATTTTCATCAGGTTCCGGTCTTCATGGTCAGGGTGGCCAGCTTCTGGTGGTCGGTGACCCTGGAGTCGAACTCAAACCAGGACAGCACGCCGATGGCATGCTGAGTGGAGTACTTCTCCCGCAGCACCCGGATGGAGATGTTCTCCCGGAAGTTGACCGAAAGGCCGCTGTAATCGCCGTACAGCACCGCCTTCTGGCCGGAGGCGGCCGCCGGCATGTGGTCGGACAGGTACACCGGCTTGCCCAGCAGCCGGTAGGGGATCTCGCCAGTGAAATCGTCCTGCAGCAGGTAGCGGTTGTTGCTGTCCTTCAGCTTTTTGATCATCAGGAAGGTGTCGGGGTGCATGGTCCAGCAGGCGCTGCGCTGGTAGACCTGCTTCACCTTTGCCTGCAGGGCGATCAGCTCATCGGCGGTGATGGCGGTGGCGGAGGCAGCGGTCAGGGAGGTAGTGGTGCAAAGGGCGCCCTGGGCGGCGTTTTCGCCGGTGCCGGTCAGCAGCTGGCCCTCAATCCAGGAGGAAATCGACTCCGCCATCTGGGAGACGATGAAGTCCACCACCGAGAAGCTGCCGTTATTCTCGACGCTCTCGCCGATCAGGGTCAGGGCGCCCGCCAGGAAGCCGCCCAGATCGATGCTGGTGAACGCTCCGGAATCGGCGGTCAGCTCGGTGAACTCCTTCTGATAGCCCACGGCGATGTCATGGGTGGCATTGGCCTTTCCCCAGACCGGCACCTTGAGGATGCCCTTCACGCTGTAAAGGGTGGCACCGGACAGGATGGGGCAGTGCTCCTTGACCTCTTTGATGATGCGGTTTGCGATGGAGGTGGGGATAATGGCAGCGTTATTTGCCATGGTCATGTTCTGCTCGCCGGCCCGCTGCTCGGAAATACGGCCCAGAATGTAGTCCACAAAGACCTGCTCCTCGGCGGCGGCCCGCTCTTCGGTGCCGGAGGGAGTGGTCTCCCGGAGGGTCAGGCTTCTGGCCCGCTCCTCTCTGGACAGGGTCTCGTCAATGTCCTTCATCTGCTGCTCCAGCGTATCAAAGGAGGTGCGCTCCTCCTCGCTCAGGGCGCGGTGCTCGGTTTCGGCCTGCTGCAGCAGCGCTTCCAGCTGGCTCTGCAGTGCGGCGCGGTTTTCGGTCAGTGCTTTCAAGTTTGCCATACGGTTTCTCCTTTACTTTCTGAGGTTATTCAGTCTCCGGATGTAGTCGCTGTTGTCATAGCCGGTGGAAACGGTGACGGCTGCTTCAAGGGAGCGCTCCTCAAGCGACCTTTCGCCGTCCGCCCGCACCTCCACCGAGGTGGCGGAATATACGGGGCTCTTGTTGACGATCAGCGACACATGGTCAAGATCGAGGGCGCTGATACGTCTGAGCGGCAGATCGTCCGCCCTGGGCTCCAGCGTATCCTTGACATTGTACATGCCAAAGCTCCAGCCGCGGATTTTGCCGTCCCTTGCCAGGGCGATCAAATCCTTGTCCCGGATGGTCACCTCGGCGTGCAGCCCGATCTCGTCCTCCCGGAGGGAGAGGGAGCTGTCCTTTGTGGTGGCGTAGATGTGGGAACTGTCGTGATCCACCGTCAGGGTCACCTCACCGGCCCGTTCCAGCGCTCCGGCAAAGGCTCGCGGCTCGATCTCCTCGATGACCCTGCCGTGGGGCGTGATGACCGGCCGGGACTTCTTTTCGGTCACATTGACGTAGCCGGAAATGTGGGCGCCGTCGGCTCTGATTTCAATCTTCATGGTTTTCCTCCTTTCTCTCAGGGTCCCTTGTTATCGTACAGCTGCCCCCAGGTAAATCTCCTGAGGGTATCCCAGGTAAAGGCCTTGAGCCGATCCCAGATGGGGATGGTCACCTTGACCCGGATGATGACCGATCCGCCGGTGTCCACCGGGTTCGGGGTTATCGTCACTGCCTCGATCTTTGGTGCCTGCGCCATGGCTGATCCCTCCTTATGTGACCAGGATACTGACTTCCACGGCCTTCTTTTCCTCGCCTGCCTGATAGGTCACCGTCAGCAGGTAATCTCCCCGCGCTTTGGGCTCCAGCATGGCTCGCAGCCTGCCATCGGTGTCCAACTCACAGCTGCCGCTGGCCACGATAGTGCCGCTGCGGGAGACGAGTACCCATTCGGCGGATTGGATGGTGCAGCCCTCTCCTCCGTCATCGGCCTTGAACCAGGTGTATTTCTTCTCCCCCAGCAGATAGTGGGCGGAGTTGCCTGTCTCGATCATCTTGTCTCATCTCCTTCTCGGCCCAGCACCAGTTTTCCAACGGCCCCCGCTGATGCAGCAGCTCCAGCCGAACCAGTCTGGAATCAGCAAAATATAAAAATCCGGTCCAGATGGTTTCCTGCCCGGTGTCCGCCACGGCCCGGATTTCGGCGGCATATTTTCCGTCCTCCCT
>JAQXNQ010000198.1 GCA_029098085.1 Oscillospiraceae bacterium | reverse complement strand
GGCGGCGGCAGCGGTCATGGCGCTGCAGAACATCTCGCCGTAAATGCCGTTTTTAATATGAGAGATGGAGGCGTCCCGCCAGGCCATTTCCGCCGCCGCGGCAGGATCGCCCGGATTGATGTAGCCGAAAAAGTCGCCGCGGATCTGGGCGCCGATCCATTCCCGGAAAGGATTGGCATATACCGCCGTCTCCGGCGGCAGCAGCCCCATGGCGCCGTTGCGGTAGGCCACCCGCTCGGCGGTGCAGAGGGAAAGGTAGGGAATGAACCGCATCCAGCCCTCCAGCACATCATCGGGGGTAAAATCCCGGCCATAGCACTGCAGCAGCTTCAGGGCGAAAACCGTGTAGTTGGTATCGTCATCCTCAGGAGCTGCGCCATCCAGCGTATCGGCCCAGCAGCTGCCCCAGTGCCTGCTGGCCAGCTCCTCCTCGGCGGGGCCAAACTCGCCTTTCCGGATGTATTTGTGCATGGGATAGTTGTCCGTGCCCTTCAGAATGCCGTACAGCATCGGGCGGCGCATCCCCTCCACCGGCTTGCCCAGCAGACAGCCCGCGATCCGCCCCAGCCAGGCGCCGCGGATCTTATCCGCCACGGCGCCGGGAGCGGCAGGCTTCAGCGAATGCCGCCGGTTTGGCCGGGCCGCCAGAATCCCCGCCAGATCGGAGGGCTCGTCGTAGGGGTAATCCGGCCGCAGAGGGGCAGCCTCCATCCTTGCCGCCGTCACCCGGGCCAACTCTTCCCAGTCCTTGCCTTTTTGGGCAATTTCCCGGCAAACCGGGCCGTACTGCTCCACATCCAGCCCCTGCTCCATGCACTGCGTCCACTCGGTCACCATATGGGGCGCCAGGGAAATCCACATCTGCTTTGACAGCATGCTCATCGCTCCTTTTCAGAAAATCCTGCTTTCATATTAGCACAAAGCCGCCTTTCCGGCAACCGGAACGTGCAAAAAAAGTAAATATGAAAGCGATTTTATGGATTAACTGACCAAACACCCTGCATCTGCAGCAAAAACCGCCCGGCTCCATCAGGAACCGGACGGCTTGCATGTACGGATTTGTTATTCCTGCTCCGGCAGCACAATCCGGAACCGAAACCGGGCATCCTCATCGTACCACATGACAAAGTTAGTGCCCCAGGTGTTATTGTGCAGATTGAACCAGACACCTGCCTCTGTATCAGGCTGATCCCGGTGGAAGTCCAACAGAGAGGGGCCGCCCACACCGGCCAGAGCCGTATCCAGCGTTTCGATCACGCAGCCGCCGCAGCGAACGCCGGTGTCCACCGCGTGAAGACGGCGGTTGCCGCCGACTACCACGTCCAGCGGATCCACCCACTGGCCCAGCTTGTGCAGGCCGGTGACTGCTCTGGGAGGACAGAAGGTCACCCACAGGCCTTCCGGCACCCGGGTGGCGGGCTTGTTCCACCAGCGGAGATCCAGCAGGATTTCCTGCTCATGGAAGGTCCAGCAGAGGGCCAGCTTGCCGGGCGCGCCGTACTTTTCAAAGCAGTCACCCTCCATCCGGAGCAGGCAGACCAGCTCGTTTCCCTTGCAGTACAGGGCTTCCAGCACCGGCTCTGCCCTCAGCTCTTCGGAAATGGCCGCATCGCAGCCGATCTTTCCGAAGTCCTCGATGGCCCAGTCGGCGTCGCTGGTCACATACTGCTCCCGGAACCGATCCAGCTCGTGCTGGGAGAGCGCCTGATAGAGAATCTCACCCCAGGGACGGGCGGCCAGCTGCTGCTCCCCTTTCATCAGAGAAGTCAGCGCACCGTTTTCCCCTACGGTCACGGTGAAGGAACCCAGCTGCACCGGCTGAGCGGGATCCAGCTGCTCATAGCCTGCGGGATCAAAGGCCGGACAGGACGCTTCGGCAAAAGCCTGCTCCGCCCGGGCGCGGGCCGGACCGGAAAGGACTTCGGCAGCGCTCTTCACATAATTCCGCTGCTCCTGCCAGGAGGTTTCCATCAGCTGGAAGGGCGCGGTGGAACGCATGGCTTCAAACTCGGTCCGGACAAAATAGCGGTGCTCGCCCTCGGAGCCGGGATTCAGAAAGCTCTTTTCATCCAGACCCCAGGTATGCTCCGGCACGGGAAGCAGGGCGTCGTAAACAGCCTCCCGCTCCGCTTCGGGCAGGGTTTCCGCCAGCCGCAGCATGGCCCGGTAGCCACTGACCTTTTTGGG
>JAQXNQ010000197.1 GCA_029098085.1 Oscillospiraceae bacterium | reverse complement strand
GGAGCTTCCCGCCTACGACGCGCAAGATCGAAAGCGCAAAAGCGTATAACCGCAAGAAAAAATCCCATGCCCGCTTTTTGGAGGATCCGGGCGTGGGATTTTTGGTTATCGGCACGCGCTGAAGCGAAATGCGATCGATTTCAGGGGAATAGTATAGCGCATACAGCGTTGCCATTCGCGATCCCCATGCGATACAGTTTGATTTATTCCCGAACGAAGAGAGCCAGCTCTCCCTTCATACAGTTTCGCTCGTTTTGCAGCACGGCGCGGTACTGATAGGTAACGCCGGGTTGCAGCCCGGTCAGGGGGATGGAGTAGCTGCCAGATTGGGTCACCGGCAGCTTTTCGGTGGATAGCCATCCTTTTTCATAAGAGGCCAGGGCAAAGCCGGGATAAATACGCCATTCAAACGAGAGATTCGCCCGGTCAAAGCTGCCCAAGGACTGAATGTCGGCGGAGAGCAGTACGCCATCCGCCCGCTGCAAAAGCGCTTGCGCGGCGGTCTGCACCTGCATGGGCAGAAAGGCAGGAAGAGGATGGGTGATCTTCAGCACCAGCGGATTGCGCCACTGGATGCCGCAGTAAATCCGCTGAGCGTTGAGAGCGGAAATCCACAGCCCTTCCGCCCGTTGCTCCCAGTACACATGCGCATCCAGATCGGGGCGGTACTCAGTCAGCTCGCCAGATTGTCCCAGCACCTCCACCGTAGTATCCTCCGATGCGGCCACTGACCGTAGCAGGAGCTCCTTGCGCACGCCCCGATCCCAGTCGTCATGGCCGAAAAGGACAGCATAGGCCGTCTGGCCGTCTTTAGTCTGCAAAAGCCAGGTGTCTCCCTCGTTCGTCAGCACCCAGGGGCGAACGTTCCGCATGGCTTCTCCATTGATGAACTGCCAGAGACTGATTTCATGGAGGATGTTTTCCTGTTCCCGACACAGAACACCGTCCTCGTCCGGCCCGATGTTCAGAAGCAGACTGCCGCCCTTGGCGCGGGTTTCGGTCAGCAGCCGGATGACATGCAGGCCGGTCTTGTATTGCTCATGGGTGGGCTGATACTGCCAGGCGGTGCCCAGGGTGATGCAGGCCTCCCATACTGTGTCAGCGCCGATACCGGGCAACTGCTGCTCGGGGGTGGGGATGGCGCCACGGGTAACCAGCAGATTGGGATTCAGATTCCAGGCCACGTCCATGCAAAGCTGTTGCAGATTTTGTCCTTCTTCATTGCACATCTTCTCACCGCCGTCGAAGAAGAACAGCTCGGGGTTGTAGCGGGTCACCAGCTCGGTCATCTGCTGCTTCAGAAGAGCCTGGTAGCCCTCCATGACCGCAGGAGGGTAGGGCGCTTCCGGATTGCGGGTGATGGGCAGGCCGCTTTGACGCAGATAGCGGAAATCCTCGGGGGAGAAGTAAAAGCCCACCCGGACGCCGGCTTTTCGGAAGGCTTTGACATACTGAGCCACCAGATCGGTACCGCAGGGCGTGTTCATGATATTGAAGCTGGTGGTTTCGGTGTCCCAGAGGCAGAAGCCGTTGTGATGCTTGGTGGTCAGGACAGCATACTGCATGCCGCAGCGCCGGGCCAGAGAGGCCAGCTTGTCAAAATTCCATCCGGACGCCGTCAGGGTTTTGGGGAGCTCGGTGTAGTACCGCTCCACATAATCGGCGGAGGCGCCCACCAGCGAATGGCTGATGACGCAGCCCAACTGGACGTCCAGCGACCAGTGGATGAACATGCCGAAGCCGGCGTCCTGCAGCCACTCCAGCTGTTCCGGGCGGTTGCGGGAGACAAAGGCTTTTTCCAGTGTGTTGTCCATGGTGACCGCTTCGTCCACCGGCGCGCCTTTACCGGGGACAGGCTGCAGATGCATGTGAAGATTCATTCGGGACATCCTTTCATGTTGAAATGGATTTTCTAAGGCTATCTTAAACGGTTTGCTCCGGAAAATCAAGAGCCGGCGGCATTTTTACAGAGAATTTCCTGAGAAAACCGCCAGCGCATTGACGAAGCTGTTTTACCGTGGTATGCTGAAGATAAAGGTGGTGAGCATCATGTGCGGCAGATACGGCTTTTCACTGGATAACCGGGAGGCAGCGGCCATCCTGCGGGCAGTGGCGGCATTGGAGGGCGCGGAAGCGGCGGAGTCCCTGCGGCGGGGAGAGGTGTTTCCCACCGACCGGGTTCCGGTTCTGCTGGCGGGCGACGGCCGGGTGCTGCCGGTCTCGGCCCGGTGGGGACTGTCCGCTCAGGGGAAAAAGGTGCTGATCAACGCCCGGGCGGAGACGGTGCTGCAAAAGCCCCGGTTCCGGGATCTGATGAACCGGCGCTGTATTGTGCCCACCACCGGCTTTTACGAATGGGATCCGGGGCGGCGGAAGGGACTGTTCACTGCCCAAACCCCCATGACCTGGCTGGCCGGTCTCTGGGAGTGGGAAGGAGAGGAGCGGCGGTTTGTCATCCTCACCACCGCCGCCAATGCGGCCATGGCGCCGGTACACGACCGGATGCCGCTGGTGCTTACCGAGGAGCAGGGGCTGGACTGGCTCTATGACCGCCGGAAGGCGGAAGCCCTGCTTTCTCTGCAGCCGGAAACCCTGCAGGCGGATTTTTCCGGGACTGGACAAAGCGGCCCTTCTCCTGTATAATAGAAGCAACAGGGATTGCAGGCTGGCCTTCGGGCCGGTATTCATCATAGACAGCCGAAGGACGGACGGAGGAAGAAAATGGAATACGGAGAAAAATTCAAGAAATCGGTATTTGGCGGCTTTGACCGTCAGGATGTGCTGCGCTGCCTGGAGGAGATGCAGCAGCAGAGCCATGCGGAAATTGAAAAGCTGCGGGAGGAGTCGGCCTCTCTGCAGCAGCAGCGGGATATGCTGCAGCGGACGGTCAGCGAGCAGACCGATCAGCTGCGGGAGCAGGCGGCCGCTCTGGCTGCGGCAGAGGAGCAGATCACGGTGCTCACCGAGGCCAGAAAGCAGGCGGAGAGCCGCTGCGAGGCGCTGCAGCGGGAGCTGAGCGCCCAGAAGGCCCTGAACACCGAGCTTCTGATGAAAAAGAACGTGCTGGAGGAGAACTGCCGCCGTCTGACGGCCCAGAACGAGGAACTGACCGCCAAGAATCAGGAGCTGGCCGGACAGATCGACGAGCGGGCGGCTCTTGCCCTGGGCGAGCTGATGGTGGAGGCCAAGGTCAACGCCAACCGGATCGAGGAGCGGGCCCGTCAGCGGGCCGCCGACTCCGACGCCGTGGTCACCGCCCGGTGCGAAGGGGTGGATATGCGCCTTACCGAACTGCAGTCCCGCCTGGAGCGGGCCGCTGAGAGCTTCCAGCAGATGTGCGCCGCCGCCGTGCAGAATATCCGGCAGATCAGCAGCGAGGTGGATCGCTGCCGGGAGGATGTGCGGGAAACCATTCCTGTTTCTGCACCCGCTTCTGATCCCGCCGAAGAGGCTTCCGCGGCTGAGGCCGGTGAGACTGTTCAGACTGCGTCTGCAGAAGAACGGGCTGCTGCGGCAGAGCCTGCTCCCGCAGCCGGTGGAGCGCCTGCTGCCCCTGCCGCAGAGGCTTCCCTGTCTGCCGGACAGGATAAGCCCTGCTTTCAGGCGTGACCCCCCAGAAAGGGTGTATCAGAAAAAGGCACCGGGCTTTTTCCGGGTGCTGACGGAATTACTCAGAGGAAGAGGATGAACGGATGAAGGAAATGAAAATGACGGTAGAGGAGCTGCCCCGCCGTGCGGCCGAGCTGTCGGCCGGTGACCGGGTGCTGC
>JAQXNQ010000196.1 GCA_029098085.1 Oscillospiraceae bacterium | reverse complement strand
ATTCCCCTCTAGGCCCCCTTGCGTGGTGCTGATGTGCGGCCTGCAGGGCAGCGGTAAAACCACCCATGCGGCCAAGCTGGCCCGGTACTTTAAGGAAAACCGCAGCTGCCGTCCGCTGCTGATCGCCTGCGACGTGTACCGTCCCGCGGCCATTGAGCAGCTGAAGATCGTCGGCGAGAAGGCCGGCGCCCGCGTCTTTGAGATGGGACAGGGGGATCCGGTGGAGATCGCCAGAGAGGGCTTGAAATTTGCAAAGGATCACGGTCACGATCTGGTCATTGTGGATACCGCAGGTCGTCTGCACATTGACGAAGCCCTGATGGATGAGCTGAAGCGGATCGAAGCCGCTGTCCAGCCCAACGAGATTCTGCTGGTGGTGGACTCCATGACCGGTCAGGATGCCGTCACGGTGGCGGACACCTTCAACAAAGCCCTTCCCATCACCGGCGTGATCCTCACCAAGCTGGACTCGGATACCCGCGGCGGCGCCGCCATTTCGGTCCGGCAGGTCACCGGAAAGCCCATCAAGTTCTCCGGTACCGGCGAAAAGATCGAGGATCTGGAGCCCTTCCACCCCGGCCGCATGGCTTCCCGCATTCTGGGCATGGGCGATATGCTCACCCTGATCGAGAAGGCCCAGAGCGCCGTTGACGATAAAGAGGCCGAAAAGCTGGCCCGCAAGATGAAGGAGAACAGCTTCGATATGAACGACCTGCTGGATCAGATGCAGCAGATCAAGAAGATGGGCTCTCTCAAGCAGATTCTGGGCATGCTCCCCGGTGTGGGCAGCAAGATCGAAGAGATGGACGTAGATGAGCGTCAGCTGGTCCGCATCGAGGCGATGATCACGTCCATGACCCCCGCTGAGCGGGAAAAGCCCTCCATCATCAATCCCTCCCGCAAGCGCCGCATTGCCGCCGGCTCCGGCACCCGGGTGGAGGATGTGAACCGTCTGCTCAAGCAGTTTGATCAGATGAAGCAGATGATGAAGAAGATGGGCAATATGGGCAAAAAAGGCAAGCGGAAAATGCGCTTCCCCATGATGCCCATGTAAATCAATCGGATTACTGTCCCTGCCGGGCTGTAATATAAATGAACCAACATATTTTCAGGAGGAAATGTATCATGGCAGTTAAAATCAGACTTCGCAGAATGGGCGCCAAGAAGGCTCCCTTTTACCGCATCGTTGTAGCCGACTCCCGTTATCCCAGAGACGGCCGCTTCATCGAGGAGCTGGGCACCTACGATCCCACCAAGGAACCCAGCGTCATCAGCGTGGACATGGAGAAGGCTCAGAAGTGGATCGCCACCGGCGCTCAGCCCACCGAGACCGTCAAGAAGATCCTGAAGATCGCCGCTGAGAAATAATTCCCCGCACTCAGGCCCACTGCCGGGGCACCTGCGGCAGCGGACGGAACCCGCAGAGGCTCCGCCCGGACTTCGCTGAACAGGAGGAATTCAAATGGAAGAACTGCTGATCACACTGGCCAAAGGCCTGGTGGAGGACAAGGACGCCGTCAAGGTTGTGGTGGATGAGCCCGCCGAGGACGGAACCGTGACCTATCACCTGAACGTGGCCCCCTCGGATATGGGGCGGGTCATCGGCAAGCAGGGCCGCATCGCCAAGGCCATCCGCGTGGTGATGCGCTCCGCCGCCCAGCAGAAGGGCGACAAGGTCGTTGTGGAGATCGATTGATTTTCCGAAGGGACGGCATGGCCGAAGGGCTGTGCCGTCTTTTGTTTTTCCGGAAGATGTGGTACAATGGAAGAAACCCTGTGGGGCTTCCGGAGAGAGGAGAAGAGCGCATTGGAAAGAACATGGACTCCTGAACAGCAAAATGCCATCGACGCCCGGGGCGGCGGCATTCTGGTTTCCGCCGCCGCCGGCAGCGGAAAGACCGCCGTTCTGACCGAGCGGGTGATCCAGCGTCTGACCGATCCGGAGAATCCGGTGGACGCGGACCGCTTTCTGGTGGTGACTTTTACCCGGGCGGCTGCCGGTGAGATGCGCAGCCGGATTTCGGAGCGGCTGCGGGAGCTGATCCGCCGGAATCCCGCCAGCATCTTTCTGCAGCGTCAGCTGACCCTGCTGCAGCAGGCCCGGATCTGTACGATGGATTCCTTTTTCAGCGGGATGGTGCGGGAGAATTTCGAGCAGCTGGGCGTGCCCCAAAATCTGCGGGTGGTGGACGACGCCATGCTGTCCCGGATGACGGCGGACACCCTGGAGGAGCTGCTGGAGAGCCGCTATGCCAATCCGGACGAGGGCTTTGTCCGGCTGGCGCAGCAGTTCGGAGAGGAAAACGACAAGGCCCTTTCCAAGCAGATTCTGCAGCTCTACCGCAAGCTGCGGTCCCTGCCCTATCCCTTTCAGTGGCTGGATGACCAGCTGCAGCGGTATGAGCAGCCGGAGCCCCTTTCCCGGAGCAGCTGGGGGAGGATGCTGCTGGAGGAAGCGGTCTCCTGCCTGTCCAGAGCGGTGCCGCAGGCCCGCCGGGCCATGGCGGCGGCAGCGGAGGATCCGGTGCTGCAGAAAAACTATCTCCCCGCCCTGACCGAGGACCTCAGGCAGCTGGAGCAGGCGCTGCAGGTGCTGAAGCGGGGACAGTGGGACGAATCGGTGCAGGCCGTTCGGGACATGGTCTTCTCCCGGCTGGGCAGCTCCAGAGGCAGCGATCCGGCCTGCAAGGATCGGGCCGGTGCCCTGCGGAAGCTGGTCAAGACGGATGTGGAAGCGGCAGGGAAGCTGCTCTGCTGTACCGAGCAGGAGTATCTGGAGGATATGGCCGCTCAGGCGCCGCTCTGCAGGGCGCTGTTCTCTCTGGTCAGGGAGCTCTGGACAAGGCTGGACAGGGCCAAGGAAGAAAACGGCGTGGCGGATTTCGCGGACTTTGCCTATCTGACCCTGCGGCTGCTGGCCGATCCCTCCGGAGAGCCGACGCCCTTTGCCCGGGAGTACAGCCGGCAGTTTGAGGAGATTCTGCTGGATGAGTATCAGGATACCAACCGGCTGCAGGATCTGATCTTCCGCTGCCTCTCCCGAAACGGCGAAAACCTTTTCCTGGTGGGCGACCTGAAGCAGAGCATCTACCGGTTCCGCTCGGCCAATCCCGAGGTGTTCATGGAGAAGAAGGACGCCTTTTCACCCTACGACGGCGTTCATTTTCCGGCCCTCATCACCCTTTCCAGCAATTTCCGCTCCCGCCGGGAGATTACCGGCGCCGTCAACGGCGTCTTTGCCCGGATCATGTCCCGGCAGGTGGGCGATGTGACCTATGACAGCGCCGAACGGCTCAACTGCGGCGCCGGCTGGTATCCGCCCCTGCCGGAGGGAGAGCCGGCTGTCACGCTGATGGCGGTCGACCTTGCAAAGGACGATACCGGCGAGGAGACCCGGGTGCTGGCCGAAGCGCGGGCGGTGGCCCGCCGCATCCGGGAGATGCTGGCCTCGGGACAGTCGGTCTGTGACGGCGGAGCGCTCCGGCCCTGCCGCGGCGGAGATTTTGCCATTCTGCTGCGCAGCGGCCGGGGAACGGATCAGATCTATGCCGCCGCTCTGAAGGAGCAGGGGGTAGACGCGCTGCTCAGCGGCGCCGAAGGGTATTTCGGCTCCCGGGAGGTTTCCCTGATGATCAGCCTGCTTCGGGCGCTGGACAATCCGACCCAGGATATTCCCATGGCGGCGGTGCTGCTGTCGCCGGTGTTCGGGTTTACCTGCGACCAGGTGGCGGCCCTTTCTCTGGACTGTCCGGATCAGTGCCTGTATGCGGGGCTGATTCATCAGAAGGAGAGCCGGGATCCGGAAAAGGCCGCCCGGGCCGGTCAGTTTCTCGCTCTCTTCGGCCGTCTGCGGGAGAAGAGCGCGGTGCTGAGCATTCAGCGGCTGATCCAGTATATCTACGACACCACCGATTTCATCGAGGTCATGAACCGCTTTTCCGACGACGCGGCCCGGGAGGCCAATCTGAAGCTGCTGCTCAAATACGCCGGGGACTACGCCGCCGGCGGGAACAGCGAGCTGTCCGGCTTTGTGGCCTATCTGGACGCATTGATGGAGCGGGGCGAGGACTTTGAGGTGGCGTCGCCTCTGGTGGAGGCGGAGAACGCCGTGCGGATCATGACCATCCACCACTCCAAGGGACTGGAATTTCCCGTTGTGGTGCTGGCCAACTGCGGCAAGCAGCACAACACCCGGGATCTGACCGCCATGACGGCCATCGATGCCAAGGCGGGCTTCGGTATGAAGCGGGTGGAGCGGGAACTGCAGCAGAGCTTTCCCACCGTTCCGCTGCAGGCGATTCACTGTCAGGAAAAGCGGGATTTGCTGTCCGAGGAGATGCGGCTGCTGTATGTGGCCCTGACCCGGGCCAAAGAGCGGATGATTCTGGTCTGCAGCAGTGAAAAGCTGGAGCAGGATCTGAAGCAGCTGACTTCCCGGCTGCTGGAGGACGGCAGCTGTCCGCCCGAAGCGGTGGTGCAGGGCAAGCGGTACAGCGACTGGCTGCTGTCGGCCCTGCTGGGGCATCCGGGCTGCCGGGAGCTGCGGCAGTCTTATGATCTGGAGGTCGGGGAATACGAGGCTGATTTCCCGCTGGAGCTCTGCTGGATCCGGCAGCGGGAAATGCTGCCGGAGCAGACGCCGGAGCAGGACGCTGTCCGGCCAGACCCGGAGCTGATGGCCCGCCTGCGGGAACGGTTCGGCTGGCGGTACCCGTATGAAGCGGATACCGTGACCCCGTCCAAGACGGCGGTTACCCGCATCGCCCATCCCGACCATCAGATTCAGCTTTCCCAGCCCCGGTTCGCGGCGGATGGCGGCTTTACCCCCGCTCAGAAGGGCAGCATTTTCCATCGGGCGCTGCAGTTTGCCGACTTCAAGAGGGGTGCCTTTGATCCGGATGAGGAGCTGCAGCGGCTGATAAGCGGCGGCTGGCTGAGCCCCGCCGAGGGGGAGAGCATCGACCGGGCGGAGTTTGCGGACTTTTTCCGTTCGCCGCTGATGGGCCGGATGCTGCGGGCGGATCGTCTGCTGCGGGAGTACCGGTTTTTCGACAGCCTGCCCGCCGCCGAAGCGGGCTTTCCCGGCGAGGGGGAGATCCTGATCCAGGGCATTGCCGACTGCGTCATGGTGGAGGGAGACCGGGCGGTCATCGTGGACTTCAAGACCGACCGGGTGTCCCGCATGGAGCAGCTGCAGCAGCGGTACAGCGGGCAGCTGGCCCTCTATCGCCGGGCCCTTTCCAAAGTCTTTCCGGGCGGTGTTTCGGCGTGCGTGCTGTACTCCACCTGCCTGCGAAAAAGCATAGAAGTCTGATTGTCTGAATTTTTTTGAGGAGGAATACCCTATGCCAATGATTCGTACCAAAACCAACCTGGAGCTTTCCGCCGAAGCGGAGAGCCGTCTGAAGGAAAAGCTGGGCAAGGCCATCGAGGCCATCCCGGGCAAGAGTGAACGCTGGCTGATGCTGGAGTTTGCCGACCGCTGCCGCCTGTGGTTCCAGGGGGACAACAGCCGTCCGCTGGCCTTTGTGGAGGTCATGCTCTACGGCAGCGCGTCCGACAGCGCCTATGATGCCCTGACCGAAGCCATCACCCGCATTCTGGGGGAGGAGCTGGGCATCGCCCCGGACTGCGTCTATGTGGAGTACCAGGAAACCGGTCACTGGGGCTGGAACGGCAGCAATTTCTGAGGAAGACAGCAAACAGCGGACAGGAAAACCTCCTGTCCGCTGTTTGCATCTGTATCCGCAAGCGCTCAGCCCTTCTGCTTCGCCGGCGTAACCTCCCGGACGGTGAGCAGATCGTCCCGCACCGAGAAGCGTACCTCCACGCCGCCGAAGGCCATGCCGTAGACCCGGTCGGGATCGGTCTGATAGGCCGGCCGGGGATCCTGCGCCAGAACGGCAATGAGCCCCTCCCTGCGGCTTTCGGGTACCCTCTGCAGCAGCGCTTCGGGAAAGTCCACCTGCAGGACATCCCATTTCTGCTGGAAGGCGAAGCCGCCGATCGCTTCCGGATGGGCGTCGGTGTAGGGCAGGTAGGGCTTGACGTCGAAGATGGGCGTGCCGTCCATCAGATCGGCACCCGAGACATGAAGCACCGGCCCCAGCTCGGGATGAATCTCCACCTTCTCCAGCCGGACCGACGAAAGGCCGATGGCGTTGGGACGGAAGGGGGAGCGGGTGGCGAAAACGCCCATCCGGGTATTGCCGCCCAGCCGGGGCGGACGGACGGTGGGGGACCAGTCCTCCCGCACCGCCTTGGAGAACTGCCAGACCAGCCAGATGTGGCTGTAGCCCTCCAGCCCGCGGAAGGCATCGGGATTGCGGTATTCCGGCTCAAAGACGACGGTGGCCTTCAGGGCGTCCACCAGGCCGCTCTGGCGGGGAATGCCGAATTTTTCGGGAAAGTCGCTGCGGATATGGGCGATGATCCGCATGGGAACGGTTTCAGACATGGTGTACCTCCGAAAGTCAGATCTGCTCGCCGATGATGTCGACCTGCAGCAGGTTGGTGGCACCGGAAATGCCCAGCGGAACACCGGCCGTGGTGACCACCAGATCGCCTTTCCGCAGCAGACCGTGGCGAACGGCCTCATCATAGGCGTTGGCAAAAAGAGCGTCGGTGGAGGTCTGCTGCTGAATCAGAACCGGAATGACGCCCCAGGACAGGTTCATCTGCCGCACGGTGGACATATGGGGGGAACAGGCGATGATGGGGCAGGAGGGCCGGTACTTGGAAATGGCTCTGGCGGTGGCTCCGAAGATGGTGACCGTGACAATGCCCCTGGCCTTCAGATCCATGGCGGTGGTGACGGTGGCGTGGGAGATGGCGTTGGTCACGTTGGGGCTGGGCTCCGGAATCCGTTTGCGGAAGAGAGCGGTGTAGTCGATGTCCTCCTCGGTCTGGAGAGCGATGGCGGCCATGGTTTTGACGGCCTCCACCGGATAAGCGCCGGCAGCGGTCTCCCCGGACAGCATGATGGCGCTGGTGCCGTCATAGATGGCGTTGGCCACGTCGGTGGCTTCTGCCCGGGTGGGGCGGGGATTCTTGATCATCGAATCCAGCATCTGAGTGGCGGTGATGACCGGCTTTCCGGCATCCCGGGTCAGCTGGATCAGCTTTTTCTGCAGACCGGGAATCTTGGCCATGGGGATTTCCACGCCCATATCGCCGCGGGCTACCATGACGCCGTCGGCGGCCCGGATGATTTCTTCGATGTTCTGGATTCCTTCGGCATTTTCAATTTTGGCGATGACCTTGATCCGGTCTCCTCCGTGCTCATGGAGCAGCTGACGCAGGTCGTAGATATCGGCGGCGCTGCGGGTGAAGGACGCCGCAATGAATTCAAAGCCGGTGGCGATGCCGAACAGAATGTCCTTGCGGTCCTGTTCGCTGATGAAGGGCATGGACAGGCTGGTGTCCGGCACATTGATGCCTTTTTTGGTGGAGATGAAGCCTCCGTTGAGCACCCGGCAGAAGATTTCGCAGCCCTCCACCCGTTCCACCTCCATGTCAATGAGACCGTCATCGATGAGAATATGGGTGCCGGGCCTGACATCCCGGGGCAGATCCTTATAGGTGATGGAGGCTTTCTGATTGCTGCCCGGGACCTCCTCTGTGGTCAGAATGAACTGCTGATTGGCCTGCAGCTCCACCTTACCGCCTTCGATCTGCATGAGCCGGATCTCAGGCCCCTTTGTATCCAGCAGAGAGGCAACGGGCAGGCCCAGCCGGTCTCTTACTCTGGCAAAGCGTTCAAACCGGGCCTTGTGCTCAGCGTGGGTGCCGTGGGAAAAGTTGAAGCGGGCCACATCCATACCAGCTTTCATCAGCTGTTCCAGAATGGCTTCATCATCGCAGGCAGGGCCGAGCGTGCAGACAATTTTGGTTTTTTTCTTTGTCATAAAAAGACCTCCCGAAAACGGTGTGTTCAGTCAGCAGATCATCCACAAATTTCCCTATATACAGTATACAGCGTTCTTTGTCAAGTTTCAAGGAGGAATTTGTTTTGTTTGCGTAAAATCTGCGCTGAAAACGAAAGAAGCACCGACGGAGCCGGTGCCTCTTTATCAGAAGTATGGGGTATAGGATTTTTCTCAATCCAGCTCCAGCCGGTAGACGTTGATGGATTCCTCCATATCGCCGAAGCGGAAGGTGCTGTCCAGCTGATATCCGGCCGAAAGGACGGCGCGGTTGGAGCGTTCATTCTCGGAAACGATATAAGCCCATAAGGCTTTGGCGCCGGTCAGCTCCCGTCCTTTGATCCGGGCCAGCTCCAGAAGCTCGGCAAGATAGCCCTTGCCCCAGTGGTCGGGACTGAAAAAGGCCGAGACCGAGGCTTTTTCGGGGTCGCTTTTATCTACCTTGATGGCAAAAACGCCGACAAACTCGCAGCTGTCCTTCAAAAGCACCTTGCAGGCATAGTTGTTCCCCTCGGTGTATTCCCGGATCAGATCCTCGGTCTCCCGGGGGGAGGTGTGGGCCTCGAATTTCATGTAGCGGGCTACCTCGGGGTTGGAGGTCAGGGAAAAGACCGGCGGTACATCCCCCTGATTCAGGGGCAGCAGCTGCAGACGGCGGGTATAGAGCGCAGTTCCGCCAACCATGGCGCTTCCTTCCGCCGGGCGCCCCAGGGAGGCGTTCTGGTAATCCCGGCTCAGCTGCAGGATGGTATTAAAAAAAGCTGCGACATAGGGCCGCAGGGCGGGCTCGGCGGCGGTGTCGGCCCATTGCATGATGGCGGCCTCCCGGGCAGGGACAAAGACCTCCATGTCGTGCTCCTGCTTGTACAGGGCCACTTCCCTGCAGAGCGCCATCCGCTTCTGGAAAAGCTCCAGCATCTGTTTGTTGATTTCATCGATCTGGGGACGGATTTCACTGAGTTCCATCGGGTTTATTCCTCCTCATCGGGTTCATCGCCGGACGATTCCTCTTCTTCAGATTCATCATCCTCGTCGTCCCAGTCGTCCTCGTCCTCCCAATCGTCCTCGTCATCCTCGTCGGGATCCTGCAGGGTTTCGGGGAGGGTGTGGCGTTCATCCTCGGGCACATAGTCCTTTCCGCAGCAGAGGACATAGAGCCTGCGCGCCTCCTCGGCGTAGAAGGTGGTGCCGCCGTCGTCAATGATGTACTCGCAGCGGGTAACCGCGCTGTGGTTGGCGCCGGACAGGTGCTCCAGCTGAGCCAGCCGCATGGAGACGTTGATGCGGCTCAGAGCAAAGGAGGCCTGCTCATACAGCTCCTTGCAGGCGGTCTTGCAATAGCTGATCCGGCCCTCCAGCTGAGCGATCATGATATCCAGAATGGTCAGCAGCTGCCGTCCGTTGCCGATGTGGGGGGAGCGGGATTTTAGCCGGTTCACGGCAGCCTGCACCTTGCGCTGAATGGCCATCAGCTTTTCCAGA
>JAQXNQ010000195.1 GCA_029098085.1 Oscillospiraceae bacterium | reverse complement strand
TATCCTTCGCCGCCAGAACCGGTTTTCCACGGCACCAGATCCTGCCGTCCTTCAGACACACCCCGCCCTCCAGCTGCTTCCTGCGGCTGAAGAGAGTCACCTCCCCCCTTGCCTGCGCCGCAAAACCGGCAGTGATCTCGTTGTCGGCGTTGAGCACCAGCCGGTCCTCGCTCTCCTGATAGGCGAAGATGTTGCGCTTGGCCTGCACATATTCCTCCATATCCTTGTGGATATCCAGGTGGTTGGGGGCCAGGTTGGTCACCACAGCCACGGCGGGACTCTGCTTCATGGTCATCAGCTGGAAGGAGGACAGCTCCAGCACCACCATATCGTCGGGGTGAATGTCATCCACCTCGCACAGCAGCGGATGGCCGATATTGCCGCCCACAAAGGTGCGGTACCCGGCAGCCTTCAGCAGGCCGGCAATGATGGTGGTGGTGGTGGTCTTTCCGTCCGATCCGGTCACGGCAATGATCCTGCAGGGGCAGAGGCTGAAAAACGCCTCCATCTCAGAGGTAAGCTGCGCACCCGCTTCCACAGCCTTCACCAGCTGGGGCAGATCGGGGCGCATACCGGGGGTACGGAAGATCACATCCGCCCCCTCCAGGTGCTCCAGATAGTCGCCGCCGAGACAAACCGTCAGGCCCCTGTCCTCCAGCTTCTCGATCAAGCCGTCAAACGCCTCCCGCTCCCGCTTGTCGCAGGCGGTGACGCGCAGGCCGGCGTCCAGCATTTTCTCGATCAGCGGCAGATTGGATACGCCCATTCCGATGACGACCACCCGTTTCTCCCGCAGGGTATCAAAATATTCTTTCAAGGCAGAACCCATTTCAATCTCCCCCATGAACACAAAATCGCATTGTTTAATTATACTCCAGGAAACGGTATTTGACAATCCATGAAAGTTGAGATAAAATAATTTGGCAAGTAAGTTGGACAGCCGCGGGGGCAGGCCGAAAGGCCGCCCATGAGGAAAGTCCGGGCTCCACAGGGCAAGGATAACGGGTAACGCCCGCCGAAGGCGACTTCAGGAAAAGTGCAACAGAGATATACCGCCTCGTCCCGGTCTGTCCCTAAGACCGAGTTTTGGGGACAGGAGATGCAGCGAATGTCGCTTGCACCGACGAGGTAAGGGTGGAAAGGCGGAGATAAGCGCCCGCCCGATGACTGGGAACTGCTCATCGCTGTAAACTCTATCCGGAGCAACACCGTGGTAACGCAACAGGTCGGCCCGACCGCGTTTAGGAGGTGGCTGGAACGCATTGGCAACGATGCGTCTAGATAGATGGCTGTCTTAAATGACAGAACCCGGCTTATAGGCTTACTTGTACCAAACAGCACCCGGCTCCCGCCCTTCGGCGGGCCGGGTGACGTTGTTTTATCAGGAGCGTATGTACATGACCAAGATCTATCTGATCCGCCATGCCCAGGCCGACGGCAACCTCTACCGCCGCTGCCAGGCGTGGTACGACGGGCTGATCACCCCCACAGGCTACCGCCAGATCGAAGCGCTGGAGCAGCGTTTCCGGGACGTCCCCATTGACGCCGCTTACTCCAGCGACCTGTTCCGCACCATGACCACCGCCGGCGCCATTTGCCGCTCCCACCGACTCCCTCTCCACACCGATCCGCAGCTCCGCGAGATCCGCTCCGGGCGCTGGGAGGATCGGCCCTGGGGCGATCTGCTCCGCACCGAGCGGGACTCCCTGCTGGCCTTCTGGCGGTGCGACCCCGCATGGCAGGTGGAGGGCAGCGAGACCTTCGGGGAGATCCAGCACCGTTTTGATACTGCGGTCAGGCGCATTGCCGCCGCCCACCCCGGCCAGACCGTCGCCGTTTTTGCCCACGGGTGCATCATCCGCTCCGCCATCGCCTATTGGCTGGGCACGGCCACCATCCGCGAGATCCCTCACGGCGACAACACCTGTGTCGCCCTTCTGGAGTGTGACGGCAGGCAGGTCCATGTGAAGTGGTACAACAACATCGACCACCTCTCCGGGGACTTGGCCAACGCCCCCCATCCTGCCGCAAAAACCGACGAGGAGACCGCCTCCGGCATCGAGCGGACCTCTCTCTACTTCCGCCCGGAAGCCAGAGGTGAAGCCCTGGCCGCCATGCTGGGCGACAGGCAGGTGGGCAGTCTGAAAGTGGACGCCCGGTGGGACGCGGCTGCCAACGCGGGATATATCTCCTTCCTGAACATCTCCCCCGAATTGCGCCGGCGCAGATTGGGCGTACAGCTCCTGGGGCAGGCCGTTTCCCTCTGCCGCGCGTCGGGACGCGATCGCATCCGGCTGGAGTGCGGCGAGGACCACCCCGAGGTGCAGTCCTTCTGCCGCAAATACGGCTTTTATCAGCTGGAGGGCGCTGTCTGGGAAAAGGATATCCGCTGCAACCACCCTTCCTATACGGAAACGTTCAAATAATAGTCTGATGGCCGGGATCGCACTGATCCCGGCCATCATTTGTTTCAGCTTCTGGGCACAGCCCTGCTGTTGGCGCCGCCGTTGGCGGTGCCGTTGTTGGCATTGCCGTTGTTGCCGCCCCCAAGAATGTCATCCACCGCATTGCCGATGTCATCCACTGCGCCGCCAAGGCCGCCGCCATTCCCGTTGTTTCCGTTCTGGGAACCGCCGTTCATGCCGCCGTTGGTGCCGCCGGCACCGCCGCCCTCATCGGCATCGTTGGGCAGGCCGGTGCTGGGAGAAGTGCTCGGAGTATTGCCGGGGCTGACGCTGGGGGTGTTGCTGACCTGAGGCGAATTGGACGCTCCGGAGTCATTGGACGCGCAGGCATACAGTCCCACCGCCAGCACAAGGGCAAGAGCTAAAACAAAATATCCTCGTTTCATAAGATACCTCCTGCTGATTCTTTGGTTGCACGGTGATAGTGTGCGCAGGCGCACACCAAATTATCAGCAGGAAAATCTTTCATTTCCTATCGACGGTGTTTTTCATGGTTGTCCTTACTCAATATCGTTCAATCCATCATAAAGCTCCGTGAAGGACTTCTGTCTGCGGCAGCGGCCGAAGGACAGATCTTTGTTCTCGCCAAATTCCAGCAGGAAACATTTGGCCAACTCTTCCACGGTCTGCTCCAAAGTGCCGAAAAACCCATAGTAGGCCAGGTTATACCCCGGCGTTCCCTCCTCAAAATTGCTTTTGATCAGCGCCTCCGTCACCTGGTCCAGAGGGTAGAGCTTCAAGTGCATCAGCTCATGGACCAGAACTTCCTCCAAATTCTCCTCCTTGGGGTCCACCCCATTGAGCAGGAGGATGGCCTTTTTATCATCGCAATCAACCTTGAAATCACCCGTCTTGCGCCAGGAAGGGTCTTCCACCCATTCCAAACGGATGTCCCAATCCGGCACAAGCCGCAGCTTTCTGACCCATTTTTCAAAGGCCTTTTGAATTTCTGCTCTGTCTGTCATGGCCTCGCTATGCTCCTTTTTATGATAATACTGAATAAAACAGCCAGCTACTTTCCGGCGCAGCCGCTGATTTGCTTCATCATACCATGAAATCTCCGCCCCGGCAAGGATGAGCTCTGCTCGGCATAGAAACTGCGCTGAAAAAAGCCGTCTTCTTCACTGTGCCCCGCGAGAACCCTCCCAAGTGAATTGGTGAATACCCGCCGAAAGCACGCCATGATCCCCGCTGGGCAAAATCAGCTCCGCAGTGGTGTTGCAGGGAATGCGGACGGTAAGCGTATAGCTCTCCCCGTTCTTTTCCCAGCCGCTTTCCACCCGGCCATAGACGCTGTCGTAGCTCGCTTTGGCATAGGTGAAATGTCCGCCGGGATGGGGGGCAATGATGAAGTGATTTTCTCCGTCCACCCGAACGCCGCACATGGTGGAGAAAAGCCACTCCACCACAGCACCCTTGGAGTAGTGGTTCAGCGAGGCGACACCGCCCTGGGCATTGGGGCCCTCCCAGCTCTCCCAGATGGTGGTGGCACCCTGCTTGGGCATGGACAGCCAGCCGGGGATCTCCTCGTTTTCCAAAAGACGGTATGCAGCATCCAGGTCGTAATCCGCCAGGACATAGAGGATCAAGGGGGTGGAGAGAAATCCGGTGCCCAATCGCCAGCCGAAATGCTCCAGCGCCTCAATGAGCCGCTTTTGGGCGTAGGCCTTCTGCTCACCGTCCAGAAGGTCGAAGTACAGGGGCCGGACCAGTCGGGCCTGCCGGTCGGTATCCAGCTTGAAGTCCTCGGTGCGGACCAGCTGCTGATAGGCATTTCGGCAGCCGTCGTGGTAACGGCGGAATTCCCGCGCGTCCTCGCCGCGCCCCAACTGCTGTGCAATGTCAGCCATCAGCCCCAGCACATGGCAGGTATAGGCGGTGGAGACCTCCGGATGAGGTGCAACAAAGTCGGTCCAGCGAAATCCGCCGCCGGCCTCCACAGGCTCGGCCCATTCACCGTAGCTCTGACCCCGGTTTACGAAGTACTTTTGTGCCTCACCGGGAAGACGGATGCGCTTTGCGAAGACAGGCATCCGCTTGCCGCAGCGACGCTCCATAAAGCGGGCATAGGCAGCCATGCCGTCGTAAAACTCCCGGAGAATGCTCTCGTCCGCAAATATCTCGGCATACCGCTTCGGGATCAGAATGCCCACATCGGACCAGCCCACCGAGCCGTTCATGGAGCGCATATAGAAATCCGCGCCGCCGTCTGGGACGATATGGGGCAGCCGGCCATTTTTCTCCTGCCAGTCGTAGACATCGTGGAGGTATTTTCTGGCCATAGGAGCATAGTTGAACAGATAGGAGGCTGTCTTAAAGAAGATCTGGGTGTCACCCGTCCAGCCGTGACGCTCCCGGGTGGGGCAGTCGGTGGGCAGGTCGGCATGGTTGTTCTTTGCGCTCCACAACGTGCAGTCCACCAGCTTGTCCAGCAGTTCGTTGGAGCTCTCGAACCAACCGGTGCGCTCCATGTCGGAGTAGACCGCAATGGCGGTGAAATTTTCCGGCTTGAAGTCCGCATCGGTCTCTACCAGAATGTACTGGAAGCCGAAGATGGCGAAGGTGGTCTTGTAGCGGTTTTCACCCTCTTTGCAGAGGTACTCCACCTGCTGCAGAGGAGTGGTGACCTTTTTGTTGGCGCATTGGATGTTCTTCTGGGTAAATTCCCCGTTTTCGTCCAGCAGTTCACCGAAGCGGAGAAAGATGCGCTGCCCTGTTTTGGCGTTCACGGTGAACTCAGCGTAGCCGGCGATGTTCTGTCCATAGTCCAGCACGGTCTTGCCGGATGGGGTGGTGATGAGCTTTGGGGTCAAACGCTCATGCTCGGTCACAGGAACATTGTTGGATGCGGTGGGGACCACATGATGGGAGGTGATCTTGGCTTTCCCCGAATAGGAAGGCAGTTTGGAAGCCTCCACCACCTCCCCGTCCTGGTTATCGGCAAAGCGGATGGGTCCGTCATTGCTCCAATCCCAGCTCCCGTCGGTGACAACGCTCTGCGCACTGCCGTCGGCGTGGGTGATCTCCAACCGGGCCAGCAGCTTGGTCTCGGTGCCGTACTGATTCCTGATGCCCCAGGCACCGCAGGAACCGCGATACCAGCCGTCCGCCAGCTGCACGGTCAGCGTGTTTTTGCCCTCTTGCAGCAGGTCGGTCACATCATAGGTCTGGTACTGTACACGCTTGCGATAGTCGGTGATGCCGGGGGCCAGCACAAAGCCGCCCACCTTTTCGCCGTTCAGCTTTGCCTCGTAAAGGCCGCAGGCGGTGATATACAGTCGGCCTTTTTTCACATTCTCTGCCCGGAAGGATTTCCGGAAGCAATCCACGGGATAGCGTTGCTTTTTGTTGACCTTGTAATTACCGGCGATCCATTTTGCCTGCCAGTCGGATGGATTCAGCAAACCCAGCTCAAAGAACGCTTCCTCTGACCATTCACCCGGCAGGTCATTTTCGTCCCACAGCCGCACCTGCCACAGCAGCTTACTCCGACTTTTCAGCATTTCTCCCCCATAGCTGACATGCATGGTACTTCCGTCTGTTTTCCCGCTGTCCCAGAGAAGCTGCCCATTTTCATCCCTGCACAGCACTTGATACGCCGTCTGGGTTATGCCGTCTTTACAGTTCCACTGCAGCCGGGGCCGCACAATGTCTATCCCCAGGGGATTGTGTAAGTATTCTGTTTTCAGCTTCACTGCAATCATAGGATACCTCCGTCACTGCTCTCTGCGTGCCCTGATCTGGGCCTGCTTCCTTTCAATGTCCTTCTCCACATTCAGGAAGATCAGCAGCACCGCCAGGATCACACCGGTGATGACCTCCAGACCCACAAAGCCGAAGGTAATGACCCCCTTGACCGCCTCGGTCTGGGCAGCGGCCACCGTCACACCATTCACAATCTCCGGGGCCACATATCCGGTTCCCGCCAGCATCCCGTTGAAGATGCCGGTACAGATTCCCACCATGGCAACCGCGATGATGTTGTATACGGACATGGCGATGCCGTCGCTCCGGAAGCCGGTTTTCCACTCCATGTGATCCAGCACATCCGCGAACAGCGCCATGAATACATAGGCGCAGGGCAGGCCGCCGATGTTCTTGATAAACTGACCGACCAGCATTATCACCATATTCGTGGGGAAGAGCCAGCAGACCGCACCGCCGACGGCGTAGAGAACGAAGCCGGCCAGGGTTACATTTCGCTTGCCGAACTTCTTCGCCAGCGGCCACACAGCGAAGATGCCGATGCCCATGGGGATGCCGCCGATGACAGAGATCATGGTCTGGGTGATGCCGTCATTGTAGGTGCCCAGCACATAGTTGCAGAAATACACCAGACTGATGTTCTTGATGCAGGAGCCGGTCGTGTAGATCAGGAAATAGGCATAAATGAGCATCATGTACCTGTCCGTAAAGATTGCCTTCAGCTGCGCGCGGAAAGGGATCTCACGGGGCTCTCCGGCCTCCTGATTCTCCAGTGTGACCCGTTCTTTTGTAAAATAGTACTCCAGCAGGGTCAGAGGCAGCGCCAGAATGGACAGCACACTCATCAGGGCGATCCACCTGCCCTTGTCCACGCCGATCATGGGCATGATGACCATGGGGAACACCAGCGCCACCAGAATACCGCTCATCATGATGGCGGCGATCTGGTTGAACACCGACAGACTGCCCCGCTCGGTTGTGTCCCGGGTGGACAGCGGAACCATCAGGTTATGGCTCATGTTAAAAATCGTATAGGCAAAGGAATAGAACAGGTTGTAGCTTACCATAACCCAGACAATCTGTACCGTCTGGGAGGCACCGGGCACGGTGAACAGCAGAATACCGGTGATGGCCAGCAGAGGCGCAGACAGTAAAAGCCAGGGCCGCGCCTTGCCCTCGGATGTGCGGGTGCGGTCGATCACATAGCCCATGATGACGTTGGTGATGGCGTCCACCACCTTGGAGACGATGGGAAATACCACCAGAAATGCGCCGCCCCAGACCGTGGTCAGCTTCAGCACATCGGTATAATATACATTCAGATAGGTTGCCAGCACCGCGTTCAGAAGCAGCGCCCCGGCAGGACCCAGAAGATAACCCAGCCACTTCTCTGGGGACGTGACATTCCGGGATTTCACCCTGCTCCGAAGCACCCTGCTGTTTAATATCTGTGCCATTTACTTTTCCTCCTTCTGATCCTTTGGGAGTACCGGAACCCTGATGGGAGTGCATATGCATTTGATGCCCCGGAGCATATGCCCGTTGGTCATTTCCATAAAGGCATTTGCAAGATTGTAGGGCAGGCTCTTTCCGGAGGACATGGACATGGAGCGGATGGAGTTGGATTCCAGAATCCGCCGCAGGAACTGGGCACCCTTGATTTTGTTGTCCCGCTCCGGGCCTTCGGGCAGTCTCAAGGCCCTTTTCATCTGCCTATTCGCGACGCTCAGCACCGAGCCGAACAGAATCCGGCCCATAGAGGTCTGCCGCAGATCGGTAAACCGGGATTCCAGCGTCACCGGGAATCTGGGCGGCAGGGCAGGAAGCTTCAGACCGCTCATGGCCTCAAAGGCAGCTTCCGTCATCCCGGCGATGTCCGCAGTTTCATAAGCTGTCAGCACCTCCGGAGGATAGGGAGAAGGAATCGGTTCTCCCTCAATCTCCAGCGGCTGCGCCAGCCGCACGGTCTGACAGTCGGAGCAGAGCCGGAAGGTATATCTGCCGCCCTCCAGCACCCAGCGGTGCTCTTTGGCGTTGTAATACCGCAAATCCGTGACGGGGACAGTGATGGTCACGGTTTTCGTCTCGCCGGGATCCAGAAAAACCTTCCGGAAGCCCCGCAGCTCCCTTTCCGGCTTGAATACGCCGGTTTTCGGTGCGCTCACATAAAGCTGCACCACCTCCGCGCCGGGGCAGCTGCCGGTATTGGTCACATCACAGGTGACGGAGATCGCTTCTTCCGTCTGCGTCAGGCGCATGTTTTCCCATTCAAAGGCGGTATAGGACAGGCCGTAGCCAAAGGGATAGCGGACCTGTTTCCCGGCGGTCAGATAGAAGCGGTAGCCCACATACACGCTTTCTTTATAGATTTCCTGTGTCGTTTGACCGAACGCACTGCCGAAGGGAACATCCGCGCAGGTTTCCGGCCAGGTCTCCGCCAGGCGGCCGCCGGGGCAAGCGTCACCATAGAGAAGCTTTGCGGCAGCGGTCCCTCCGTTCTGGCCGGGCAGGAACATATGCAGGATGGCGCTGACCCTGTCCGCAAAGGGAAGCTCCACCACACCGCCGCCGAACAGCACCACGATCACGGTTTTGCCGGTGCCGCACAGTCCATCGATCAGGGCGAGCTGATTTTCCGGCAGACGCATATTCTCCCGGTCCGCGCCCTCGCTCTCCACATAGTCGGTCAGTCCAGCAAAAACGAGAATGGTGTTTGCCGCCTCTGCTTTTTTCACCGCTTCCCGCACCAGCTCCGGCTGAGGCTCCGCCCGGTTCTCCGCGTATCCCCGGCACCAGGTGTAACAGATGCCCTTTTGGTCGAAGGCCGTCTTCGGGGTGGTCAGCCGGGCGGGACAGATCATCGAGCTGCCCGCCCCCTGGTAGCGCATTTTCTCGAACAGGTCGCCGACAACGAGCAGCTTTTCCGTTCCCGTCAGGGGGAGACTGCCGTCGTTTTTCAGCAGCACCGCCGAGTCCGCGGCGATGTCCGCCGCCAGAGCGTGGTGGGCATCGAAGTCCGCCTCCGGGGCCTTTTCTCCGGTGACACAGGTGTCCACCAGCTTCAGCACATTCAGGACGGCCTGATCCAGCACCGCCATGGGCAGCGTGCCGTCCGCCACGGCGTCCAGAATCCACCGGCGGCAGATGGCGGTGTCGCCGGGCATTTCCAGATCCAGTCCCGCCTTCAGTCCGGGAACCCGCTCATGAACCGCGCCCCAGTCCGTCATCACCGCGCCGTCAAAGCCCCACTCCTTCCGCAGGACATCCGTCAGCAGCCACCGGTTTTCCGAGCAGTATGTGCCGTTGATCCGATTGTAGGCGCACATCATGGTAGCAGGATGGCTTTCCCGGACGATGCGCTCAAAGGACCTGAGATAGATTTCCCGCATGGCCCGCTCATCCACAATGGAATCGCCCATGAACCGGTAATTCTCACTGTTGTTCAGCGCAAAATGCTTGACCGATACGCCCACGCCCCGGGACTGAACGCCCTGAACCTCCGCCGCACCCATGGTGCCGGACAGCAGCGGATCCTCTGAAAAATACTCAAAGTTCCGGCCGCACAGGGGATTGCGCTTGATGTTGGCTCCCGGTCCCAGCAGCAGGTGGACGGCGTAGTGGCGGCACTCCTCCCCGATGGCAGCGCCCATGCGCCGGGTATTCTCCGGATTCCAGCTGGACGCGGTGGTCACCGCCGTGGGAAACGCCGTCGCCGGTTCGCTTTGGGCAATACCGTTGTCCTGCTTCCCCGTCTGCTTGCGCAGGCCGTGAGGGCCGTCCGCCATGCACAGTGCCGGGATAGAAAGCCTCGGAATTTCATTGGTGTACATGAAATCCGTGCCCGATACGATTGCCGCCTTTTCTTCTGTGGTAAGCTCCGACAGAATTGTCTCCGAATTCAACAAAACCGCCTCCTCATGAAATATTCCATTCATATAATAGCACAATCCCCTCCCTCTTCGCTTGCACTTATGTTACGACTATAGTATAATTGTAATGAATTGGAGGGTGACCCATGAAGGACATGGATTTACAGTATCTCTGCAAAATCATTGGGAACCTGTCGGGCATTCCGATCCGGCTCTATGACGGGCCGGATCCGGTATTCTTTCATGCTCTGGTCTCCCTGCCGAAGGATCCGATGGAGGTCTATCGTTCGGAGATCTGGGCAGTGAAGGCCCATGTGGGATATTTTGTGACCAGACATTTTCACTACTACGGCATCGTCAACTCCGGCCCCATCAAAATCATTCTGGGCCCCACGCGGCAGGCCCCGGCCAGCGATCAGGAGCTCCGGGAGCTGGCCTTCCGGGCGGATGTGGCACCAAAGGATACGGAGGATTTTGTGGCCGCCATGAAGGGCATCGTGCGAATGCCGCTGGAAAGCGTGCTGCAGACGCTGTGCACGGTGAACTATATCTTAAACGGTGAAAAGCTGGAGCTGGAGGACATCTCCATCTACGACACGGAGCAGAGCACCCTCAAAACCCGGCTGGAGCAGAAAAGAAGCGCCCGGATGTTCGGATATCCGGACGTTCAGATCAAGCAGAGCCCTCACAACACCTATGCCCTGGAGCAGCAGCTGCTCCGCATGGTGCGCAAAGGGGATACGGCTGCCCTGAAGGCATGGGTGGCCTCCGCTCCGGCGGTAAACGGAGGGATTCTGGCCTCCGATCAGCTTCGGCAGGTAAAGAACACCTTCGTTGTTTCCGCTACCCTGGTTTCCCGGGCAGCCATTCACGGCGGCATGGATCCGGAGGACGCCTTCACGCTCAGCGACGCCTTTATTCAGCAGTGTGAGCTGCTCAATTCTCTGGATCAGATCACCAACCTGCAATACCGGATGGTTCTGGAATTTGCGGAACGGGTGGAACGGATCCGGCTCGGGAAACAACCGACCCAGCTTACGCTGGCCGTAACCAACTATATCCAGCACCACCTGTCAGAGGCCATCCGCACGGAAGAAATGGCGAAAGCGCTTTATATGAGCCGCCCCTACCTCTCCGCCAGGTTCAGGGCAGAGACCGGGGAAACCCTGACGGATTTCATCCTGAAGGAGAAAACAGAGGAAGCCAAGCGGCTCCTGCGCTATTCCGACAAGACCGCCACCGCCATCAGCTCCTATCTGGGCTTTTCCTCTCTGGGCCACTTCTCCCGGACCTTCAAAAAATACACCGGCAGTTCTCCGGCGGAATACCGTGAAAAATACAGCAGATAAAAACAAAGCCACCTCCCGCCGGTTCAATCCGGCAGGGGGGGTTTGACTGAGCGTATGGCAAAAGCGAAATACTCCGCCTTACCTTCTTCTCTTATACACAACAATTTCGGCGTCCGAGCCGCCTTCGCCGTACTCGCAGACCAGAAGCCAGTTCTCGTCGGCGGTGAGGCCGTAGCACCGGTCACTGCCCCGTTTGCAGAGCTGATTGCCAAGGTAGATTCTGTGATCGTCCCAGAAGCGGATGGCCTGCCCGCCGGGAAGGGTGTACTGCAGGTTGATGTAGGCGCCGTTCAGGGCGTTGAGGTCGGTGACCGTCTCCATATCCTCGATGCCCAGGGCGTTGAACTCGTCGATCAGCTGCGCCTTCAGTCTGCAGGGGGCTTCAAAGGCTCTGCCGCAGCTTTCGCAGCCTTTGTCCGTACAGCAGACCCCCAGCACGCAGCTGCCGCCGAAGGGACGCCCGCCGGTTTCGGTGCACCCGCTGCAGCTGCCCTTCGCGCTGCAGGCATCGCAGTCCAGACCGCATAATGATTTCATCGTCTTCTCCTCCTTTTCAGGCTGTCCGCCGGATGCTTTCATTGTACCACTCTTTTCCGGTGCGGGCAATGATTTTGCACGGAAAATCCGGGCGTTTCCCCTTTACAGCGCCCCCTGTCGGTGCTATAATGAAGGCGTACCACCCGTGACCTGAAAGGAGGACTCATGACGCTCAAAAGCTTTCCCCGGCAGGAGGAGATCGCCCTGTCCTGCCGCCAGATTTTAAACCGGATCCGCACCGTACACCTGAGAGAGATCAACGGCTCGGAGGGGCCGGTGCTGTACATTTCCGACGCCTATCCCGGCGTATGGCTGGAGCATGTGTACGATGGCCTGGTCTGGGCGGAGCTGACCGGTGAAAACCAGGTGGCCCGCTCCTACGTCAGGCTGTTTCTGAAGCACCAGAAGCCCGACGGCCAGCTGCCCTGCTATGTCTGGCGCGACCGCGTGGGCTACAGCCAGCTGCAGGAATGCGTCTCCTTTGCCTCCATCGGTCTGGAGGTTTTCCAGAGAACGCAGGACCGCCCCTTTCTGGAGGAGCTGTATGACGGCTGCTGCCGGTGGGACAGCTGGCTCTGCGCCAACCGGCTGGGAAAAGCCGGGCTGCTGGAAATGTACTGCGGCTACGACTCCGGCCACGACAACAGCGGCCGGCTGGACGGCATGAAGTACCCCGGCAATGTCTGCGAGGACGCAGCCGTCCGGCCCGAAGGATGCCCGATTGCGCCGATCATCGCGCCGGACATCAACGCGGTCTTCTACGGCGACCGGACCGCCCTCGCCGAAATGGCGACGCTGCTGGGACGGGAGCAGGAGGCCCTGCTCTGGCGGCAGAAGGCGGAAGCGGTTCGCGAAAACCTGTTTCGCTGCTGCTATGACGAAGCCGACCGGTTTTTCTATGATGTGGACAGGCAGGGGCGGCTGCGGAAATGCCGCAGCATCTCCATCACCAATGTTTTCTCGGAACGAGTCACCGATCCGGCCCTGACGGCGGCCATCTTCGATCGGTACTTCCGCAGTCCCTCGGAATTCGGTACCCCCTTCCCCTACCCTTCGGTGTCGGCAGGCGATCCGCTGTTTGAAAAGCGGGTTCCCGGCAACAGCTGGGGCTACTACTGTCAGGGTCTGACCATGCTGCGCACCCTCCGCTGGATGAAGGCGCAGGGCCTCGAGCAGGAGCTTCACGAAAATATGCGGAAATGGCTGACCGCCTGGACCGGCGCTTCCCTGCCCTTCGGACAGGAGCTGGATCCCTTCACCGGCGAGCCGTCGGAAAGCTCCCCCTGGTACTCCGCCACCATGCTGTTCTATCTGGCCTCCGCAAAGGAACTGGGCCTTGTCCGGGATTTCGGGCAGGAGACCTGAGAGCCGCTTTCCCTTCCCCCGCCGGGCACGGTTTTCCGTCCGGCGGGGTTTTGCTGTCGATTTGGCTCATTTCTGAGGCGCTGAGCGCAACGGCCAGGCACCGCAGCACAGTAGAGCAGATCGCAGATGTATCAGGCATCCTGCGCAGCATCGAGGAAAGCCCGGAACTCCGCGCGATGTGGGATCAATACCGCAGACAGTTTGCCTATGCCGCAGATATCGAATATGAGCAGATCATGGAGATCCTGAAAACGCTGGTGGCGTAAGAGACCCAGTAACCCGGATCCGTTTCCGGACAGGGTCTTTGCATAACGGCGCCCTCCGCTCAGAAGGAGATCGTCTGAACCCTTACGCCGGCCTCATCACAGAAGGCTCTGAAGCTCACCGGGCCGTCCTCCGAGCCGAATGCCGCCCGCAGGATGACGGGCAGCTCCTCCTTCAGCCCGTACCGGATCCGCAGCTCCATCATCAGCCGCCGGGTATTGTCGGCATCCAGGGCGTAATGGAAATCATACGCCCGCTCCCCATTCATGGCCTTGCAGGCATCGCCGCGGTCCTCGGCGTGGAAGATCAGCTCTCCCTCGTGGATTTCGATGAGCAGCGAGCGGCTCTCCGAGCTGAAGAGGTCATAGAATCCGTCGGCGCAGTCCCGTTCAACCACCGCCCAGAATTCGTCCGACCAGTTGTCCTCGATCCGCTCCGCCGCCTTGCGGTGCAGCGGACGGGCGTTTTCGGTCAGCTCCTGCTCCATGGGGCCCCAGCGAAGCCTGCCACGCCTCAGCATCCGTCTTTCTCCGTTCATGCTGATCTGCCAGATCAATCCCTCCTCCTCATCGAGATAGAAGGTGACAAACAGATCCTTGAACAGGGCGGTCATCTCCCAGTAAACTCCAGCGGTCTCGGGGTGATCGGCCAGCTCCTCCAGGCCGTCGTTCAGCTTGCTGTAGTACCAGGACAGCATCTCCTTCGGAAGCTCAAAGCCCTTCCAGAGCTCGTCGCCCAGCTGACTGTAGTCGGCGGCCATCTGCTTCAGAGCGGCGGTTTTCTCCGCCAGCACCAGCATCTTCTCCCGGATCGGCCGGTTCGGCAGGTCGGTGACCTCCATGAGCCTGCCGGTGTACCAGCTCCGGCCCCGCTGCTCCAGCGCATGGACCAGAGCCGCAACGTCGGGGCCGAACTGCTCATAGAGATCCAGCAGCGGCACTCCCTGCCGGGGCAGATCGCAGAGCACTCCGGCGGCCAGCAGACCGTTGTCGGCGTTCATGGAAGCCAGCAGCTGCAGGGTCTGCAGCGCATGCAGCAGGGCGGGGCGGTCGGCGTCCCGGGAGGTTTCCGCATGATCCAGCGCAAACCGCAGGGCCTTCTCCAGCAGGCCGTCGTTTCCCCGGGGGATGGGGCGCTGGTTCCAGTCCTCCTGATGCCGGCTCCAGACCCTCCGGTACAGCCCGGTGGTCTTCTCGTCATAGCAGGCAAACAGCACCGCCATACCGAACCGGGGATGGATTCTCACCCAGTCGGACACGGTTTTCATGGCGATTTCGGCGGCCTCCTCCAAAGGATAGCCATAGACGCCGGTGGAGATGGCCGGGAAGGCGATGCTGTGCAGCCCATGCTGCCGGGCCAGCTCAAGGGCATTCCAGTAGCAGCTCCACAGCAGTCGGGCGTCCTGCTCCGAGCCGGTGTACCGGGGCCCCACCGCGTGAATGATATAAGGAGCCTTCAGGTCATAGCCGCCGGTGATTCTGGCCTCTCCGACCGGGCAGCCGCCCAGCTTCCGGCACTCCTCCAGCAGACCGGGGCCCGCCGCCCGGTGGATGGCACTGTCCACGCCGTGCCCGCCGCCCAGCAGGGTGGGATGAGCGGAGTTCACGATGCAGGCCGTCTCCGACTGGGTGATGTCCATGGTCTGGAAGGTGAAGAGGTTCTCCACTTTTTCCGGAAGGTTGACCCGAAACAGCGTCTCAATCTGATTCTTGGACAGGTAGAAGGGCTGGGTCCAGGGGTTCAGCAGCACGCCCGCGACCTCCGGATTGATCAGGGCCTTTTCAAGATAGCTCTCCAGCTCCTCGGTGATGGTGGAGGTCTCCTCCCCCGCCTGTACCTCCTCCTGATCGGTAAAGGCGGCGAAAACCTGCAGGCCGTTTTTCAGTCCCAGCAGACGGATCCGGAAGCCCTCCTCCGGCATCTCCGGCTCTCCGCCGGGCTGAATATCCGACGCCGCCGCGGCGTCTGGCAGCGGCTGGGGCAGCTCGATGGGTACAATGATCCGGTCGCCGCATTTCATGGCGATGCGGATGGTCTCCAGCACATCAATCACGGCGCTGTCCGGGATCTCGTCGCCGAAGGCAAACAGGGCGCGGATGGCTTCCTCGATGTTTTGCAGGGTCCGGGTCTTGTCCCGGCTGTTGATGTGGAAAATATGCTCGTCCATGATGGATCCTCCTTTGATGGCAGCAGATACAGTGGGGGGCAGGGGGTAAACCGGCCGCCGCGCCGGAATTCGCAGCGCAGGCTTCCATTTTTCCCGCAGTATCAGGATACCACATCGGAACACGAAAGCGGTCGCCCGGCAGGCGACAGAGGAAAATTTCCCTTGACTTTCCCGGAAGGGCCTGCTATAATACATTCAAATATTTCGATTTGAGGTGAAATGGTGGCGACAGTCTATGAGCAGCGGGCCAGAGTGTTCAAGGCCCTGTGCGACGAACGGCGGCAGCAGATTCTCGAGCTGCTCCAGAGCGGAGAAAAATGCGCCTGCGTCCTGATTGACCGGATGGAGATGCCGCAGTCCTCTCTGTCCTACCACATGAAGATCCTCTGCGATTCCGGCATCGTCACCGCCCGGGAGGAGGGCAAGTGGACCCACTACCGGATCAGCCGGGAGGGCAGCGAGTACGCCGTCCGGCTGCTGAAGGAAATCACGGCTGTGCAAGACGGCGGCGAGGGCTGCTGCTGCAAATGAACCAGAGCCATCCCGGTATGGAGATGGCTTTTTCCCGGAGCGTCAAATCAAAATTTTGGGATATTTTGGAAAGTGAGGCGTTCCTGTGCAAGCATTGAAAACCGGCTGGGACTTCGTTCAGAATGAAGTCCTCGGCATGAAGTGGCTCAGCCGTCTGATCGGCGGCCTTCTGCGGGCCTGCGGGCTGGATCCGGAAAGCCGGATCGGCGGCAGCGTTTTGTTTTTCCTCTATGACACCGTCAAGATCATGGTCCTGCTGGGTGTGTTGATTCTGGTCATCTCCTACATCCAGAGCTACTTTCCGCCGGAGCGCACCAAAGAGATTCTCGGGCGGTTTCACGGCATCGGCGCCAACTGCATCGCGGCGCTGCTGGGCACGGTGACGCCCTTCTGCTCCTGCTCATCCATTCCGCTGTTCATCGGCTTTACCAGCGCGGGGCTGCCGCTGGGAGTGACCTTCTCCTTTCTGATCTCCTCCCCCATGGTGGATCTGGGCAGTCTGGTGCTGCTGACGAGCATTTTCGGCTGGAAGGTGGCGGCAGTGTATGTGGTGCTGGGGCTGGTCGTTGCGGTGGCCGGCGGCACCCTGATCGAAAAGCTCCATCTGGAATCACAGGTGGAGGATTTCATCCGCAGCGGTTCAGCCGCCGCACTGCCCCAACAGAAAATGAAGGCCCGGCAGCGGCTTCGGTACGCCTGGGAACAGGTGCTCTTCACCGCCCGCAAGGTGGCGCCCTATGTGCTGGTGGGCGTGGGCATCGGCGCCGTCATCCACAACTGGATCCCGGAGGAGTGGATTGTAGGGCTTCTCGGAACCGGCAATCCCTTCGGCGTGATTCTCGCCGCCGTCGCCGGTATCCCCATGTACGCCGACATTTTCGGCACCATCCCCATCGCGGAGGCGCTGCTGGCCAAGGGGGCCCAGCTGGGCGTCGTACTGGCCTTCATGATGGGCGTGACCACCCTGTCCCTGCCGTCGATGATCCTGCTCCGCAAGGCGGTGAAGCCAAAGCTGCTGGGCATCTTTGCCGCCATCTGCACCGGTGGCATCATCCTCGTCGGATATTTTTTCAACGCAATTCAAACAATCATTCTGTAACGGAGGGTTTCTTATGGCACTGTTTGGTTTTGGAAAGAAAAAGGAAGAAAAGGCGTCCGCCTGCTGCTGCGGAGAGGAAAAGACCGCTCCCTGCTGCGGCGGAGAGGAAAAAGCCGCGTCCTGCTGCGGCAGGCCGGTCAGCGGCATCTGCTGCGTCAAGGTGCTGGGGGCGGGGTGCAAAAGCTGCCACGAGCTGTACGAAAACACCAGATCTGCCGTCCAGGCCCTGGGGCTTTCTGTGGAGGTGGAGTATGTCACCGATATGCAGAAAATCGCGGCTTTCGGCGTCATATCCATGCCCGCCATCGTGGTCAACGACCGGGTTGTCTCCGCAGGCAGGGTTTTGAGAGCGGCGGAGGTGGAAAAGCTGCTCCGGGAGCTGACAAAGTAAAACCGACCGAATTCCAGCCCGGGCTCTTCCAAAAGTCCCATCAGCAGCAATCCCCCGCACGGAGCTTCCGCGCGGGGGATTTTCCATCTGGGTTTTCAGTCAGTAGGAGGCCCTGTCCCGCTCCGGAGCATCATCCGCAGAGAAGCTCCCCAGCGACATCAGGATGCCGTTTTCGGCGGCGCTTCCCGGGCGGCGGAAACAGGCTTTGCGGTGCTGTGCTTCATCAGAATCTCCTTCAGACCTCCGGTGTCAGGATCTGGATTTCTGCAGAATATCCGACAGGGCACTCAGCAGCTCATCCACCCGGATGGGCTTGGCGATGTGGCCGTTCATGCCGGCGCGGAAGGCGTTCTGCCTGTCCTCCTCAAAGGCGTTGGCGGTCATGGCGATGATCGGGATTTTCCCCGCCTCACCGCAGAGGCTGCGGATCTGCCGGGCGGCCTCGTAGCCGTCCATGTGGAGCATCTGAATGTCCATCAGAATCAGGTCGTACTGCCCCGGTGCAGCGGTCTTCATCCGCTCGACCGCCTGCTCGCCGTCCGAAACCACGTCGGCGGTGAAGCCCATACTCCGGAGGATCTCCACGGCGATCTCCTGATTCAGCTCGTTGTCCTCGGCCAGCAGGATGTGTCCGCCCCGCAGAGGCTCCTTCGGCTCTGGCTCCGGTTCCGGCGGCAGCGCCGGACGGGTGAGGATTTCCCGCAGCTCGGACATGAACAGCGGCTTCGAGCAGAAGGCGGTGACCCCCGCCTCCCGGGCCTCCTCCTCGATCTGCGACCAGTCGTAGGCCGACAGAATGATGATGGGGCGGCTGTCGCCGATCAGGCGGCGGATCCGGCGCACCACCTCAATGCCGTTCATATCCGGCATCAGCCAGTCGATCAGATAGACATGGAATTCGTCGCTCTGATCCAGCGCGAACCGGGCGCGGAGCACCGCTTCCCCGCCCGAGGTGGTCCATTCGGCCCGCATGCCGATGGAGCCCAGCATCTTCACCACGCTCATGCAGCTGTCGGCGTCGTCATCCGCCACCAGCGCCTGCAGCCCCTGCAGGCTGGGAAAGACCCCGGTGGGGACCGGCCTGCTGGTCTTCAGCTGCAGCTTCACCACAAACTCGCTGCCCTTGCCCGGCTCGCTGAAGACGGTGATGCTGCCGCCCATGATGTCCACCAGGCTCCGGGTGATGGCCATGCCGAGGCCGGTGCCCTGAATGCCGCTGACGGTGGAGGTGCGCTCCCGGGTGAAGGCCTCGAAGATGTGCTTCTGGAATTCCTCGCCCATGCCGATGCCGGTATCCTTGACCCGGAACTCGTATCCGGCGCAGCCCTCCTGGCTGCTGCCAGTCTGCAGAATCCGCAGACCGACCGTGCCGCCGGGTTTTGTGAACTTGACGGCGTTGCTCAGCAGGTTCAGCAGAATCTGGTTCAGCCGCAGCCGGTCACAGATCACGTCCTCGTTGACCACATCCACCGTGTCGATGAAGAAATCCAGCTGTCTGGCCCGCACATCCGCCTGCACAATGGCCCGCAGATCGTGAATCACATCCGGCAGGTGCACCTCCTTCTCGTCCAGCGTCACCTTGCCCGATTCGATGCGGCTCATGTCCAGCACGTCGTTGATCAGGCTCATCAGATGGCTGCCGGCGGTCTGGATCTTGGACAGGTAGTCCCGCACCAGCTCCGGCTTGTCCATATGGGCGGCGGCCAGGGCCGTAAAGCCGATGATGGCGTTCATCGGCGTGCGGATGTCGTGGCTCATATTGCT
>JAQXNQ010000194.1 GCA_029098085.1 Oscillospiraceae bacterium | reverse complement strand
AGGAGATGGAGGGCCGCGTCCGGCGCATGGGCGAGGCCCTGCTTGTCTGGTACGGGCAGGAGGCCCGGGATCTGCCCTGGCGGCGAACCCGGGATCCTTATCGCATCTGGCTCTCCGAGATCATGCTGCAGCAGACCCGGGTGGAGACGGTGATTCCCTATTACGAGCGGTTTCTGCAGGCGCTGCCCGACATGAAGGCGCTGGCCGAAGCGCCGGAGGAGCAGCTGCACAAGCTGTGGGAGGGGCTGGGCTACTACTCCCGGGTGCGGAATCTCCAGAAGGCGGCCCGGCAGGCCATGGAACAGTACGGCGGCAGACTGCCGGAAACGTATGACGAGCTGCTGAAGCTCTGCGGCATCGGTGACTACACGGCCGGAGCGGTGGCCTCCATCGCTTTTGGACAGCCGGTACCGGCGGTGGATGGCAATGTGCTGCGGGTGCTGTCCCGGCTGCTGGCGGCAGAAGGGGACATTCTCTCACCGGCGGTCAAACGGAGCGTCCGGACGCTTTTGCTGGAGCAGATGCCGCCGCAGCCCGGCGCCTTCAATCAGGCGCTGATGGATCTGGGCGCCACCATTTGTCTGCCGGGGGGTGAGCCCCGGTGCGGCAGCTGTCCCATCCGTTCGGACTGTCTGGCGGCGGAGCGGGGTCAGCAGCTGGCTTTTCCGGTGAAAAAGCAGAAAAAGCCCCGCCGGGTGGAGGAACGAACCGTCTTCCTCCTCCGGGATGAAGCGGGACAGGTGCTGCTGCACCGGCGGCCCGACGAAGGCTTGCTGGCGGGGCTGTGGGAGTTCCCGCATGTTGAGGGAACCCTTTCCCGGACGGAAGCGGACGCGCTGCTGCGGAAGCGGGGAATTGTCCCCCGGCAGCTGCTCTCCCTGCGGCCGGCAAAGCACATCTTCACCCATATCGAATGGCGGATGACCGGGTACCTCATCTGCTGCGGCGGACTGGATCCTGGAGAAGACGAGGTGTTGGCCACCGGTCAGCAGCGGCGGGAGGTTTATACCCTGTCCAGCGCCTTCGCTGCGTTTCAGAAGGTGCTGGATCAGATGGAAGGAAGTGCAGAGGATGGAAACAATCAGGAAGCAGACGGCCCTTGCCTTTTCTGAGCTGCTGGAGCAGGCCAGGCTCCGGCCGGGCGACATCGTGGTGGTGGGCTGCAGCTCCAGCGAGATTCTGGGCAGCCGCATCGGCTCGGTGGGCAGTCTGGACGCGGCGGAGGCGGTATACGAGGGCCTTCTGCCGCTGCTGACGGAAAACGGACTGTATCTGGCGGCTCAGTGCTGCGAGCATCTGAACCGCTGTCTGGTGCTGGAGCGGGAAGCAGCCCTGCGGTATGGCTATGAGGAGGTCAACGCCGTGCCGCAGATGCACGCCGGCGGCTCCTTCGGCACCGTGGTCTACAGCCGCATGAAGGATCCCGTTCTGGTGGAGCATGTTCGCGCCGCTGCCGGGATGGACATCGGCGGCACCCTCATCGGCATGCACCTGAAGGAGGTGGCGGTGCCGGTGCGGGTCAGCATCAACCACATCGGCGAGGCCATTCTGCTGCTGGCCCGAACCCGTCCCAGATATGTGGGCGGGCAGCGGGCGGTTTATGATGAGAGGCTGGGCTGAAGGCAGGTTCCCCGCTTTCGTAAAGGAAGCGGGGATTTTGACGTTTAGAGCAAGCATAGCTTTGAAGTTTATAAATTATGCACAATAGATATGTTTTGTTATGTGTGATATAATTTATGTAGCACATATGGGGCGGGGGGATGTGAAAATTCAATGTGAAAAACTACACCACCGACTTGAAAGGATGATTTGGAATGAGGAAAAAGTTGATATCTCTGCTGGCATTGATGCTGTCTGTCTTGCTTTTAATGCCTTCTGCTGTTTTTGCAGTTGAAACACTTGCGGAGGGAAGCGCTGAATATGAAATCGGATCCCTTATAGGAGACGTTGTGATTCAAGAAATTGTTGATACTGAAGATCCTGAAATTACTGGTCCAGCAAACGCCACTTATGTAGAAGGTCCTGTTCCTGATGCGGGAATTTCTGAAGGCGTTTTTTTGGAAAATATACCTGTCGATGAGCGTCAATCGGTTTGTATCGATGAACTGATGGCTGTAGCCAGAGTGCGTCTAACAGAAATGATTGTCAATGATGAAATTGCAGTTATGGATGAGGATATCGCAGATGCGGATTCAGAGTTAACTGCTGTCGCAGATGCCAATTATATGGCTTTTGCTTTGCAACAATTGCGGCTGATGGATTTGGATGAAACGGGAATGAGTCCTAAATACGCGGTTGTTTTTGGCACTCTTACTGTTACTGGTTGGTCGAAAGAAAATGGCTACTGGTACTATTATGATGAGAATGGAAGTAAGGTATATGGCTGGTTAAATCTCATCGAGAGTGGAACCTCATATTGGTATTATCTTGATCCAACGAATAGTGGTCGAATGGTTACTGGTAGAAAGACACTTTACACCGGCACAGAAGCTAGATTGTATTATTTTACCGCTAATGGCCCGATGGCTCATGGATGGTACCGTTTGGACTTGTATAATACGGGAGATAATTACTATTATTATTTTGGGGTTCCTGGAAATCCTGATACTGGATATATGCGTAAGGGATGGTTAGAAGACCAGGATGGAAAGTGGTATTATCTTTCTACAGATGACGGCCATATGCTGGCAGGTATTCTGTTCACCGACTCCAATAATGATCTTTACTATTTGGCAGCGGATGGCCATATGGTGACAGAGCAATGGTATAGTAATTACTATTTTAAGTCTTCTGGAATTGCGGCTCGGTCGGAATTCCTGACGGTCGGAAGCAATCGGTATTATTTTGGTGACAACAGGAGAACGGTAAAAGGATGGTTTGTGATTAACAGTAAGACCTATCATGCTGATCCAACAACCGGAATCATGACAAGGGGCACTTCCTATCTGGGAAGTCCATATGTACGAAGTACATTTAATTCTACAACGGGTGAATGGATGAGTGATACATTAATAACGAAAACTGCAAGCGATCATGGGTATCCTTATAATCTTCGCTGGAAATATCTGCAGGTGGCGAATGGGAAACGGGGGCCTGTTCTAAAAGTAAATTACGATGGAGTATCTCAGCAGTATCGGCCGTATTTGGAACAAGCAATTGACGCTTATAACAATGACCCTGATTTGTTTGTAACCATTGAAGTTGTGGCGGAGAGTGCGGCGAATTTGAGAATATGTTCGAGATTGAGTACAAATGATATTAACGAAAACGCTGGTTTTACAAGATGTTACGATAGTCAGGGAAATGAATTCTGTCCTGAATATGTAACGGGGGAAATTGCCAGTAGCGACATTTATATCTATGAATTGTATATTGATACACAGCATTTGAAAGGCCTGTTTATGCATGAAATAGGACATGTGCTTGGGCTGCGGCATACTTATGAACCAAGTAATGGTCAAACAGATCCGGGGACTGTCGCACTGATGCACCCTGGAAGTGGCCATATAAATGCACGAGATTCTTTTCAGGATTATGACTATCAACAATATCAATATACCTATCCTGAATGAGGTACGTTATGAAACGATTTATCTCGTTAGTATGCGTTCTTTTCTTTCTTATTTTTACCGGCGGCTGCGCGGGAAGTGAAGAGTTGGAGCGCCATGTTTATACGGAGGAAGAGGTAGAAGCTTTCATTCGGTACGATGGAGCAAATGCGTGCATTCCTGCCGGACTGGAGGATATCATGGATCACCGCATGGCGCTTGCAACGCTGGTTATGGAAGGAACCGTGCTGGACGATGGAACAGAGGTGGAGTTCCTTCCTGACGGGAAATATCTTAAGACGCCGGCGGACATGACCCTTTTTCAGGTAAGAGTGGAAGAAATATGGTTTGGAAAGGCCGATGGAAAAACCATTACCGTTGGGTACGCCGGAAAGCACGATGAGCGTGTAAGCAAGCCCCAAAAGGGGGATCGGGTTATCCTGTTTCTGAAAAAAAGCCTTGTGGGCGATTATTATGGAATGACAGGCAGAATGGAACAGACTTATATTCTGAATCCGCCGGATGACAGACTGATTGCTTTGTACACCAGCCGTGGCCGTGACAAATGGCCTACTTTTTCCAAAGAGGATGTGCGGCAGGAGATGGAGGAATGTTTGCAGCGCTTTGTGGACGGCACCACCGAATACCGCTATGAGAACAAGGTGCTCAAGCACTACATCGATTCCTGCCGCCGGAAGGAAAAGCTTCAGTCCATGCTGCCGTGGAATTGGGAATAACCCTCTCTGACAGCAAAAATCGCCCCCTGCTTTTGCGGCAGAGGGCGATTTTTCATACCCGGGGATCAGAATTTCTGTTTTCCCGCCTTTTTCCGCTGGCGGTTGGTGCGGGCGATGTCCTTGTGCCACTGCTGCCGCTGGCGCAGGTAGGCGTCCTTGTCATCGCTGAACCGGGCCTCCCGGCGGAGCTTCTGGTAGCTCTCCCAGCGCGCGGGGGAGAGCTGGCCGCTTTCCAGTGCCTCCCGGACGGCGCAGCCCGGCTCGCTCTGGTGGGTGCAGTCGGAGAACCGGCAGCGGCCGATGAATTCCTCCACATCGGCGAAGGTGTCGCCGAGGCCCTCGGTCACGTCCCACATGCCCAGCTCCCGCATGCCGGGAGTGTCGATAACCAGCGCGCCGCAGGGCAGCTGCAGCAGCTGCCGGTGGGTGGTGGTGTGGCGGCCCCGGCCGTCCTCCTCCCGGATGGCGCTGACCTTCATCTGCTCCTGTCCCAACAGGGCGTTGATGAGGCTGGACTTGCCCACGCCGGAGGAGCCCAGCAGGACGATGGTTTGACCGGGCTGCAGATAGCTCTGCAGCTTGTCCATGCCCTGACCGGTATGGGCGCTGACCGCGCAGACCGGAGCGCCCATGGCAGTCTGCTCCGCCTGCAGCAGCATCGGCGTGGGATCTTCGCAGAGATCCAGCTTGGTGAGCACCACTACCGGCAGGGCGCCGCTCTGCCAGGAGGTGGTCAGATACCACTCCAGCCGTCGGAGGCTGAAGTTCTGGTTCAGGGACATGACGATAAAAACGTAGTCAAAATTGGCAGCCACCGCCTGCTCCCAGGCGTTGACATGAACGTCCGGCCGGGAAAAGAAGGAGCGGCGGGGCAGGGTGCGGACGATCAGGCTGTCGCCCGAGGGGTTATACTGGATCTCCACAAAGTCCCCCACCGTGGGGAAGGCCTCTTCGCCGCCGCCATAGTAGACGCCGGCCTTCAGCCGGGCAAAGCCAAAGCCGCGGCTGGTGACGATTTCATACCGCTCCCGGTGAACGGCGGTGACCCGGGCGAGGCTGTCCTGCTCCGGGGCTGTGTCGGAAGGGTATCCGTATTGTGCAAGTAAAGCGTTCATTGATTTCCTCCATCAGATCGTTTTTATGGAAACAACAGGTTTTTCTCATCAGACATCTCTCCTTCCTCAACTGAACAGAACGGAAAAAGCTGCGGAGAAACAGCCCCTCAGGGCCGCGCCTCCGCAGCTTTTTGGAAAACGGCATGAAAAAAGACACGCCGTTTCGGTGTGCCGCAAAACAGACCTATTCCCGAAAGGTTCCTTACCGGCATGGCAAACAGGCCCCTTTGGGCCGCCCCAATGCCCTCTGTTCAGTTGTCAGATCACAATCACCATTTCAAAGGCAGTCATCTACAGCGCTCCTTTCGGTCACAAAATGGGCGGGCTTTCCCGCTGCTTTCACTATAGCACAAAAGCAGACGGGCGTCAACGCATTTTTCCGGATGAAAAATTTTTTCAGAAACCCCTTGACTTTTCCTGCGGTTGTGTTATTATGCTATTGTACTAAGTAGTTAATACAACGACACAGCATACAGAAAGGAGCGGCGTATGGAAACGAGGAAACGCAATCTTCTGGCGGGTATTGCGGTGGCGGCGGTGGGGACATTGGCGCTGGCCGGGAGCCTGGGCTTCCAGTACAGCATCGGGTCGAAGCTGGCGGAGCTGCTTCCGGCACTGGAGGCGCACTCCGGCGCGGTGGTCATGAGCTATGAGACCTCCACCCGAACCAGCTGGACCTGGAACTTCAAGCGGGCGTCCGACGGCTGCTGGCGGCAGAAGACCCTGACCATCTCGGAAGGGCAGATGCTGCTGGCGGAGGCCTCCTGCGGAGAGGGAGAGCTGGTTCTTTCCCTGAAGCAGGGGGACAAGGAGGAAACCCTTGCGCTGGAGGGACTGGACGGCCCGCTGGTCATTTCGCTGGCGGATTTCGAGCCGGGAAAGCTGCAGCTCCGGCTGACAGCCAACGGCGCGAAGGATGTGGAGTTTCACATCTCACTGGAAGACGGGCAGTAAGGAGGGGACGGCATGGCGTGGGAATTAAACGCGGACAGACCCATCTATGTCCAGCTGGTGGATACCCTGCGGCTGCGGATCCTGACCGGGTATTATCCGGCGGGAGGAAAGCTGCCGCCGGTGCGGGAGCTGGCCGCTGAAGCGGCGGTCAATCCCAACACCATGCAGCGGGCTCTGGCGGAGCTGGAGACGGATGGCCTGGTTTACACCCAGCGCACCAGCGGACGGTTTGTGACCGATGACCGGCAGCTGCTGGAGGAGCTGCGGCGGCAGCTGGCGCGGCGGCAGCTGGAGAAGCTGCTGACGGATATGAAGGAGCTGGGTTACTCTCCGGAGGAAACCGCCCGGCTTCTGGAGCAGATGATCGGAGAAAGGCAGGAGTGACATGAACGCAATTCTGGAATGCAAAGGGCTGTGCAAGCGGTACGGCAGCAAGGAAGCGCTGGCCGGTACAGATCTGACCCTGGAGCGGGGAAAGATCATCGGTCTGCTGGGGCCCAACGGCAGCGGCAAAAGCACGCTGATCAAGCTGACGGCGGGACTGCTGGTGCCCACCGCCGGCGAGATTCTGGTGGCCGGTCATAAGCCGGGGGTGGAGAGCAAAAAGCTGGTCTCCTATCTGCCGGAGCGCACCTATCTCAGCGACTGGATGTCGGTGCGGCAGATGATCGCCTATTTTGCGGATTTTTACGAAGATTTTGATCAGAACAAGGCCTATGACATGCTGAAACGGCTGAAGATTGACCCCACCGCCCGGCTGAAGACCCTGTCCAAGGGCACGAGAGAAAAAATTCAGCTGATTCTGGTCATGAGTCGTCAGGCGGAGCTGTATCTGCTGGACGAGCCCATCGGCGGCGTGGATCCGGCGGCCCGGGATTATATTCTGGAGACGATTATTCAGAACTACAGTGAAAACGCGGCGGTGGTGATTTCCACCCATCTGATCGCGGACATTGAGCGGGTGCTGGACGAGGTGGTCTTCCTCAAGGACGGGAAGGTCACGCTGCAGTCGCCGGTGGAGGCCATTCGGGAGGAACAGGGACGGTCGGTGGACAGCCTGTTCCGGGAGGCATTCAAATGTTAGGAAAACTGATGAAGTATGAGTTCAAGGCCCTGGCCAGAGTGCTGCTGCCCCTGTACGGCGCGGTGCTGCTTCTGTCGGCGGTGGGTCATCCGCTGGTGCGGCTGGCCAATGACCAGCGGCTGGAGGGCATCTGGGAGATTTTCACGGCGATGTTTTTCATCTTCTACATTCTGATCATTGCGGCGTCGGTGCTGCTGACCCTGTTTCTGGTGCTGCAGCGGTTCTACAAGTCCATGGTCTGCGATGAGGGCTACCTGACCCACACGCTGCCGGTGACCACCGGCTCGCTGGTGGGCGCCAAGCTGCTGACCGGCTCGGTCTGGATGCTTGTTTCGGCGGTCAATGCGGTGGCCAGTCTGATGATTCTGTTTTTCAGCGGCGAGACCTGGCAGCTTGTAAAGATCCTGCTGGACAGCTACGGCACCCTGTCGGCGGAATTTGCGGCGCAGAACGGCATCAGCCTGACGGCGATGCTGGCCTTTGCGGGCGTAGTGTTCCTGATCGCCCTGCCGACCCAGCTGCTGATCTTTTACGCGGCCATTTCCATTGGGCAGCTGATGAACCGTCAGAAGCTGCTGGGAGCGGTGGGCGGCTATCTGGCGCTGTATATGGTGGGTCAGATGCTGTCGCTGGGCATACTGCTGCTGGGGATGATCTGCAGCGGAAGCCTGAGCAGCATGGCGCTGACCGGTGAGATGCCGGCGCAGCTGATGCCGGTTATGATGACCAGCGTGGTGCTGGTTCAGCTGGTGATGGGCGGAGGCTGCTGGCTGCTGACCCATTGGATCATGAGCAGGAAACTGAATCTGGAGTAAAGGGAAGCGCCCCGACCGGAAGAAATCTGGTCGGGGCGCTGATGCTTTATATTACGGCTGAGCCAGCAGGGCGCGGTCGACGCTGAAGAAGAACCGCTCCTCGGGGACGATTTCGCCGATGCCGGCCTGCAGCATAACCTCTTTGACCCGGTCACTGACGCCGCAGAGGATCAGCAGGATGCCCCTTTCCTCGCAGGTGCGGCAGTATTCCAGCAGAGCCTGTACACCGGTGGTGTCCATGGTGGAGACGCCCCGCATCGAAAGGATGACCTCGCCGCAGGACAGGGTCGGCTCCAGACCGGAGGTGAGGTTTTCGGCCGTGCCGAAGAAGATGGGTCCGGCGATGTAGGCCACCACCGTGTCCTTGTGCAGCTCGGTCAGATCATCGTGCTCACCGGCGATGCGGCTGTTGTCCACCTCGGAAAGGGTGACGGTGATGTTGGAGGCCCGCACCACAAACAGCAGGATGGAGAAGGCCACGCCGATCAAAATGGCCACCGTCAGGTCAAAAATCACGGTAGCGGCCATGGTGATGAGGAACTTGGCCATGGCGCCCCGCATTTTGCGGGAGAAGATGTAGCGGATGGAGTGCCACTCATTCATTCGCCAGGCGGTGACCATCAGCACACCGGCCAGAGCGGCCAGCGGGAGCTTGGCCATGATGCCGCCCAGCAGGAACATGCAGATCAGCAGACCGACCGAGTGAATGACGCCGGTCAGGCGGGTCTGGCAGCCGGACTTGATGGCGACGCTGGTGCGGGCGATGGCGGCGGTGGAGGGGACGCCGCCGAAGAAGGGAATCACCATGTTGCCGACGCCCTGAGCGATCAGCTCCTGGTCGGCGTTGAATTTCTCGTTTTTCATACGGGAGGCACTGGCGCCGCAGAGCAGGCTTTCGATCATGCCCAGCGCGGCGATGGTGAAGGCGGAGGGGATCAGTCCGGTGATGGTGGCCGGATCCAGACTGCTCAGGCTCAGCCGCATCTGAGGCAGCAGAGTGCGGGGAATCTGACCCACCGAGGCGATGTCAAAGCCGCAGAGGTTACTGACCAGACCGGCCACGATGATGGCGATGAGGGAGGAGGGGACCCTGGCATTCCACTTTTTCGGCCAGACGATCATGATGACCACCACCAGCAGACCGGTGACCACGGCCTGCCAGTTGGGGGAGAAGCCCAGCTTGCCGTAGCTGGCCAGCTTCTGAATGGCGGTTTCGCCCTCGGAATGGGTGCCGAAGAAATTGTCAATCTGTCCCAGCGCGATGATGATGGCGATGCCGGAGGTGAAGCCGGTGATGACCGGGGCGGGAATATAGCCCACCAGCTTGCCGAAGCGGAAGATGCCGCAGAGCAGCAGCAGAATGCCCGCCATCAGCGAGGCGAGAAAAACGCCCTGCATGCCGCAGCGGGAGACGATGGTGATCAGCACGGCGGTCATGGCACCGGTGGGGCCGGAGATCTGGTAGGAGGCGCCGGACAGCAGGCTCATGATGACGCCGGAGAGAATGGCGGTGATCAGACCGGCGGCAGCATCGGCGCCGCTGGACACGCCGAAGGCCAGCGCCAGAGGCAGGGCCACGGCGGTGACGGTCAGACCCGCCATGAGGTCCTTGGAGAAGCGGGCACCGTTATAACCGGCGAACTCCTTTTTCAGTGCGGAAAGATAGCTGGAAAACATCAGGTCACATCCTCATTCGATTGGTTTATACATTCTGCTTTTTATTATATAAGAAACGAATGCGGCTGACTATATGAATCATTCATGAACTTTTCTCCACATGAAAAGCGGCTTTTATTTCTTCCATGAAAACAGCGGTTGAATTCCCACCAATCCTATCGTATAATAATGGGGGATAAGCTGTTCCGGCGGACGGATCTGCGCCGGGGGGAAAACAGAAGTCGGGGAGGAAGCAACATGAAAATCTCGACCAAGGGCCGGTATGCGCTGCGGCTGATGCTGGATATTGCACAGTACGGAGAGGACGGCGGCTGCGTGTCGCTGAAGGACGTGTCCATGCGGCAGCAGGTCTCGATGAAATATCTGGAGCAGATTGTGACCCAACTGTCCCGGGCGGGGCTGCTCAAAAGCGTCCGGGGCGCTCAGGGTGGCTACCGGCTGACCCGGCGGCCGGAGGAATACCGGGTGGGGGATGTGCTGCGGATCACCGAGGGCAATCTGGCGCCGGTGGCCTGTCTGGAGGACTGTCCCAATCAGTGCGCCCGTCAGGAGGACTGCATGACGCTGGCTTTTTGGGAGGGCCTGCGGGATGTGATCAACCGGTATGTGGACGGCGTGACCCTGCAAGATCTGCTGGAGCGCCGGAAAGAATCTCAGTCCGATTCCTTCGTCTGAGATTTGCATTTATATATTTATATAAGGAAGGCCGCGAGCAGTTTGGCGGGAGAGCTTGTCCGGTTGCTGCACAGGTACAAGGATCGCCGCGAACAGTTCGGAGGGAGAGCCTGCCCGGTACTGCACAGACGCAAGGATCGCTGCGAACAGTTCGGCGGGAGAGTCTGCCCGGCGGTACACAGATACAGGGATCGCCACGAGCAGTTCGGCGGGAGAACCTGCCGACGGTACACAGATACAAGGATCGCCGCGAGCAGCTTGATGAGAGAGCTTGTCCGGCTGGTGCGCAGGTATAAGGAAGGCCGCGAACAGTTTGGTGAGAGAGCTTGTCCGGTTGCTGCGCAGGTAAAGGATCGCCGCGAGCAGTTCGGCGGGAGAGTCTGCCCGGCGGTACACAGATACAGGGATCGTCGCGAGCAGTTCGGTGGGAGAGCATGGAGCGTCTTCCTTTATATAAGGAAGGATTGTCTGTTTTGACAGAAAAAAAGAGAAGCGGATGTGCGTTTTGTGCAAGGAAATGATTTACAAAAAATTCACAATTTTATGTCGCAAATCCCTTGCCAAACCCGGCCGCATACGGTATAATCAATCTTGCGTGACTGCAACAGATATGCGATGAAGCGGGAGGTTGCTGCCCTGAGCAGGTAATTTCCGCCGAGTATGTCCGATTTCAAACCGGGCGACAATGATTGAATACCACGGACAAGTCCGAAGAGGGCCCACCATGCGCTTCTGCGCGGGTTTCCAGCGGCGAAGTCCGGCATACTGCGCCTTTTGAGGCTGTAAGTGCAATGCCAGCATGGCAGTGGTAGTTCCCTGTACGGACCCGGAAAACCGTACGCCGAAGGGCGTCGGATTTCCGATTTTTTAATGTCCGGACGCGGAACACACGGAAACGTGTTCGATACAATGTCTTGTCCCCACAAAATTTTCAGGAGGCGATGACAGTGGCAGTCAATGAAAAACTCAGAATCAAGCTGAAAGGTTACGATTCCACTCTGGTGGATGCTTCCGCCGCGAAGATCGTGGAGGCCGCGAAGAAGACCGGTGCCCGTGTAGCCGGCCCCATCCCGCTGCCCACCCAGAAGGAAGTTGTGACCATCCTCCGCGCCGTTCATAAATACAAGGACAGCCGTGAGCAGTTTGAGATGAGAACCCACAAGAGACTGATTGACGTTCTCCGGCCTTCCGCCAAGACCGTCGAAGCTCTGCAGGGTCTCGAGCTCCCCGCCGGCGTGGACATTGAGATCATCCGCTGAGATCTCTGAAAGCGCTGTGTAAGCCAAGTTCCCGGCCTGCGCCAGGAACCAATGGGGGTCATGTTGGCGAGAGCCAACCAATAACCTAAACAGGAGGAAAACAAGATGAAAAAAGGAATCATCGGTAAGAAGATCGGCATGACGCAGATCTTTGATGAAAGCGGAAAAGTCATCCCCGTTACCGTGGTTGAAGTCGGTCCCTGTGTGGTCGTTCAGAAGAAGACCGTGCAGAACGACGGCTACGATGCCATCCAGCTCGGCTACGGCGACGTGAAGGCCCAGAAACTGACCAAGCCCCTGAAAGGCCATTTCGAAAAGGCCGATGTGGCGGCCAAGAGAGTTCTGAGAGAGTTCAGAATGGACGACTGCAGCGGCTACAGCGTCGGCGACATCATCAAGGCTGACACCTTCCAGTGCGGCGACATGATCGATGCCTGCGGCACCAGCAAGGGCAAGGGCTACGCCGGCGCCATCAAGCGGCACGGCAACGCTTCCCTGAGAGCTTCTCACGGTACCGGCCCTGTTGCCAGACAGCCCGGTTCCATGGGCGCCATCTCCGACCCTTCCAGAATCTTCAAGGGCAAGGGCATGGCCGGCCACATGGGCGCTGAGCGGGTCACCGTTCAGAATCTGGAAGTCGTCAAAGTTGACGCTGAGAACAATCTGATTGCTATCAAAGGCGCAATCCCCGGCCCCAAAGGCGGCGTGGTTGTCCTGACCGACAGCAAGAAAGCCTAAGGGAAGGAGGAATTAGAATGCCTAAGGTTTCTGTATTTGATATGACCGGCAAGGAAGTTTCCTCTGTGGAGCTGTCCGACGCCGTTTTCGGAATCGAACCCAACACGGCGGTTATGCACCAGGCAGTGGTTGCGTACCTCGCCAATCAGCGCCAGGGCACCCAGTCCACCCTCACCCGTACCGAGGTTAAAGGCGGCGGCCGCAAGCCCTGGAGACAGAAGGGCACCGGCCATGCGAGACAGGGCTCCATCAGAGCTCCCCAGTGGACCCACGGCGGCATCGCCCTCGGCCCCAAGCCCCGCAGCTACAGACTGGCCCTGAACAAGAAGGTCAAGAGACTGGCTCTGAAGTCTGCTTTCTCTTCCAAGGTTCTGGACAACGCCCTGATCGTTGTGGACAGAATCGAGATGAGCGAGTTCAAGACCAAGACCATGGTCGGCATGCTCAAGGCTCTGGGCGCTTCCAAGAAGGCCCTCATCGTGCTGCCTGCAGTGGATGAAAAGGTCGTCAAGAGCGCTGCCAATATCCCCGGTGTCAAGACCGCCTGTGTCAACACCCTGAATGTCTACGACGTCCTCAACTGCGACACCTTCATTGTTTCGCAGGACGCTGTGGCTAAGATCGAGGAGGTATACGCGTGATGAAAAAGGCTCAGGATATCATTCTCGCCCCCGTCATCACGGAGAAATCCATGAGCGGTGTTGCTGAGAGAAAGTACACCTTCAAAGTCGCCAACGATGCGAACAAGATCGAGATCGCCAAGGCAGTGGAAGAGCTGTTCAGCGTAGATGTAGCCAAGGTCAACACCGTCAGCGTGAAGGGCCGCTTCAAGAGAATGGGCCGCAACGAAGGCTACCGTCCCGATTGGAAAAAGGCTATTGTGACCCTGGCCGAAGGCTCCAAGACCATCGAATTCTTCGAAGGCATGATCTGATAGCCCGGTTCAGACATCCGGACAGTCCGGATGCGGGATGTAAAAATCCCGGGTGATGTATGGGGGATCGGAAGCCGGATCCCTCGCTAAACCAAAACAGGAGAGTGAAATATCATGGCGATTAAGTCATACAAGCCTACCACCCCCGGTAGACGTCAGATGACCGTAACTGATTACTCCAGCCTGTCTAAAGTGGCCCCCGAGAGAAGCCTTCTCGAGCCCATGAAGAAGACTGCCGGCAGAAACAGCTACGGCCGCATCACCGTCCGTCATCACGGCGGCGGAAACAGAACCAAGTACCGCATGATCGATTTCAAGCGGGACAAGGTGGATATGGACGCCAAGGTCCTGACCCTGGAGTACGATCCCAACCGCTCCGCTTTCATCGCCCTCATCCAGTATGAGGACGGCGAGAAACGCTACATTCTGGCTCCTCACGGCCTGAAGGTCGGCGACACCGTCAGAAGCGGCGCCGATGCCGATATTAAGCCCGGCAACACCCTGCCCATGGCCAACATCCCCGTCGGTACCTTCATCTACGCCATTGAGCTGTATCCCGGCAAGGGCGCTCAGCTGACCCGTGCAGCTGGCAACATGGCTCAGCTGATGGCCAAGGAAGGCGAGTACGCTCTGGTGAGACTGCCCTCCGGCGAGCTGAGAAACATCCCCGCCCAGTGCAAGGCCTCCATCGGCCAGGTCAGCAACATCGACCACGAGAACGTGTCCATCGGTAAAGCCGGCCGCAAACGTCACATGGGCTGGAGACCCACCGTCCGCGGTTCCGTCATGAACCCCTGCGACCATCCTCACGGCGGCGGCGAAGGCAAGTCCCCCATCGGCCGTCCCGGACCTGTTTCTCCCTGGGGTCAGCCTACTCTGGGCTACAAGACCCGCAAGAAACATCATCGCTCCGATAAATTTATCGTGAAACGCAGAAACGCCAAGTAATCTGAAAGGAGGCAGATGATCCATGGGAAGAAGCATTAAGAAGGGCCCTTTCGTACAGGAAGCCCTGTTTAAGAGAGTGGAAGCCATGAACGCCGCCGGCGAAAAGAAGGTTGTCAAGACCTGGAGCAGAGCTTCTACGATTTTCCCCGAATTCGTGGGACACACCTTTGCCGTGCACGACGGCAAGAAACACGTTCCGGTTTATGTTACTGAGGACATGGTCGGCCACAAGCTGGGTGAGTTCGCCCCCACCAGAACCTTTAAGGGCCACGCCGGTTCCAAGACATCGAACAACGGAAAGTAATAAGCCGAAAGGAGGAATTTTAAGATGGAAGCAAAAGCTTACCTGAGAAATGTTCGCATCGCTCCCAGAAAGGTGCAGATCGTCCTGGATCTGATCAGAGGCAAGGACACTGCCACCGCCATGGCGATTTTGAAACATACACCCAAAGCTGCTTGTGAGTACCTCGAGAAACTTCTGAAATCGGCTGTCGCCAACGCGGATCACAACTTCAGCATGGACGTGAACAACCTGTATGTGGCAGAGTGCTATGTCTGCCCCGGTCCCATCATGAAGAGAATCAGACCCCGCGCACAGGGCCGTGCTTTCCATGTTTTCAAGAGAACTTCGCACATTACCCTTGTCCTGAAGGAAAAGGAATAAGAGCTGGAAGAGGAGGTAAACTATGGGCCAAAAAGTAAATCCGCACGGTTTTCGTGTAGGAGTTATCAAAGATTGGGATTCCCGCTGGTTTGCAGAGAAAAATGCTTTCGGCGATACCCTGGTTGAGGATTACAAAGTCCGTAATTTCATCAAGAAGGGCCTGAAAGACGCCGGCATCCCCCGCATCGAGATTGAACGCGATGCGCAGAAAGTCAGAATCCACATCCACTGCGCCAAGCCCGGCATGGTTATCGGCCAGGGCGGCGCCAAGATCAACGAGCTCCGTCAGCAGCTGGAGAAGATGATCGGCAAGACCGTTCACATCAACATCGTTGAAGTGAAGCAGCCCGACCTGTCCGCTCAGCTGGTTGCCGAGAGCATCGCCTCTCAGCTGGAGAGAAGAATCTCCTTCCGCCGCGCCATGAAGCAGTCCATCGGCCGTGCCATGAGACTGGGCGCCAAGGGCATCAAGACCACCGTTTCCGGTCGTCTGGGCGGCGCTGAGATCGCCAGAAGCGAGAGCTACAACGAGGGTAC
>JAQXNQ010000193.1 GCA_029098085.1 Oscillospiraceae bacterium | reverse complement strand
CAAGCTATAAATTTGCGTACATTCCCCCAAAACAGGATCTTAAGAATATCGATGGGATACGCATGAGCTACACGGCTACGCTTACCACCATGGCAGCACTTCTCGACCTCATTCGGGGATCCTTCGCAAAAATGTGACCTTGAACTGGGCGACATCGAGCTCCTCGAAGAGACAGAGGTAACCGACGAAAACGGAAACACGACTACCCAAAAGAATACGGTCTTTAAGGGACAGTGGCTCACCTGTGACTTCGGCAAGGAACTCGCCGGCCAGGTCTACATCTCCGAGTGGACCAAAAAAGACCGCAGAAGCATGAAGAGCAATGTGACGATGGACAACGAGCAGTTTGGCAAGCGCTTCTGTGTCAGAGCGGATGACCCCCAGGAAGCCTACTACATCCTCACCCCGCACATGATGGAATATATTTCCACCATGGCGGACAAGAGCGGCGGCACGGTCTATATGTCTTTCCTGCACGACGGCAAAATGCACGTTGCCGTCCAGACCGGGCGCGACTTTTTCGAACTCGGGAAGAGCAAAACGGATGTGGAAGGGCTGCGCCAGAAATTCCTGGGCGAGCTGCGCTGGTTCACTGATATGGTCGACACGCTGCGGGTAGAGGATACCCTCTATAAGAAGAAGGAGACAACCGTATGACGCTGGGAACTGCCGTTTTTCTGCTGGTACTGGCTGTGGCAGGAATCGTGCTGGCCTTTCGATATTTGCGGGAAAAGCCGAAACTGCGCATCGTTTGTCTTGTCCTGTTGTTTCTGATCGTATTGGTTCTTGCTGGATATATCGCTCTGACTTTGGTTTTTGTAGGAGCGGCCAGCAATCAACCGCCTGCGTGACGGGGCGGAGTAATCAGAATTGAGAAGCGAAGAGCGGAAGGGTCCTTCAGGATACTTTCGCTCTTTGCTTATGCGCTGCACACCCGGATCTGTCAGCCAACTGGGATAAGTGTGAATTACTTCCTTATCACTGTTAAGCCAATGTTCAGAGGGCTTTGATTATTCAACTACATGCTCAAAATATGCATATAGCTTTCCAGGTACAGCGTCTTTGTCGTCCAAAAAGGCCTTTGACATTTCGGCATAAAAGTCCGTGCTGTTGATGTTCAGCTTCTCTGCTACGCCAAAATAGTCTGAGTAAATCATGTTCATGCAAAGCCAGAATTCTATCAGATCACAGATGATCTAATCCATATACTCTTGCGCCGCTCTACTTATGTTCCTCATATAAAAGAACAGGCTCTGTATGTTCAATATACGGAGCCTGTTTCTATATTCCAACGCCGCAAAACCGCTCCCTGCTTTGCAGAGGGCGGTGCGCGGATTGAGTGTATTCAGCCGCAGGCTGTGCGGATGATCCGTCACAGAATGCCCCGGTTGCGGTAGATTTTCACCGCATCCAGGATGCAGTCCTCGCTGACGCCGAAATATTCGGCCAGCTCCCAGACCTCGGTGCAGCCGAAGCGGATGGCTTCCATCAGCTCGTCCGGCGGCACCAGATGATGCACCACCCAGCAGGCGGCCCGGTACTCACTGCGGAGCACGGTGGCCTCGTCCGAGCGGGGCGGGTGGAGGGTGCCGGTGGCCAGATGCCCCAGCTCGTGGCAGAGGCATTCGGTCTCGTCCTGCACCGAGCCGATGGCGCGGGGGTTCAGGGCGATGGCCGCAAAAGCCCCGTCCGAGACGGTGACGGCCTTGTCATCCCCGAGATCGTAGAAGTATACGCCCACATCGTGCTCGTCAGCCAGGTCGTACAGCGACTGAAGCTTTTCGTCAGGGCTCAAGTCGATTCCTTATCCTCCTGAAGGGCTTTCCGGTCCTTGCGTTTCTTTTCCTCGATGCGGGCGAAGCGGGCAAACTGCAGCACCCTGTCCAGCGTCTCGTCCGACATGCCGTCGGTCTCATGGTACAGGGCGATGCGGATATCGTCAGCGCTGGCGTCCCGCTCGTCGCCCGGCCGGGTGTTCAGCAGATAGTCCACCGATACGCCGAAATAGGCCGAGATTTTCCGCAGCTTCTCCGCCGAGGGGTGCTGGGTGCGCTTGCGCCACTGGCTGTACAGGCCGCTGGAAAAGCCCAGTTCCCGGCACATTCTGGCGGCAGAAATGCCTCTGTCTGCCAAAAGCTGATCGATCTTTTCTACAACATCCACAATATCACGCTCCATATTTTGTACGAAGTGGAAAAGATTAGGCAATTAAGCATATGAACGTTGACAATCTAAGATTTCTGCGATATATTAGTATTGTAACAGAGAATCGTAGAAGTTGCCGTTTCCGTTCCATCTTCGTTTTCTGCTTTCATCATACTGTATTTCCCGAAAAAAAGCAAGGGGGTTTCTAAGAAAAAGAACATTTATTCGTTAATTTTCTGTGAATATTTTTTCGTATCTGACAGGAAGAGCGGAAAAAGGGGGACGGACGCCGGAAACGGCTGTTTTTTTGGCCCCAAAACCGAACATTTGTTTTAAGGAGGAAGGCAGGATGTCAAAAAAAGAGCAGTATCGGCTGGAGGTCTGGGAGATGGGCACCAAACTGACCGAGCTGGAAACCGACGATCTGGAGCGGGCGAGGAGGCTGTATAAGATGTTCATGGATCCCGGGGATGTGAGCGTAGAGCTGTACCGAAACGGCAGCCGGCTCAAGTATCCCGCCGCCTGGAGCCTGATGAAGTGGCCGGGCAGCGGCGGCTTCCTGTTCGGCAAGATGCTGGAGGGAAACGGGGAGCGGAGCAGGTGCTGAGCCGCCTTTGGCCGGCTTACCAAACCCTTATGACTGACGGAGTAAAAGGAGATTTATGTCCAGACGAAAAAAGATCACCCGGCAGCAGGTGGTGGACGCCATCGCCTCCATCGCCTTCGACGACATCGGCCGGTACCTGACCTTCTCCACCGATGAGGAGGGGAAAACCACCGTCCGCGTTCAGGACAGCGGCGGCATCGATACCCGGAACATTCAGGAGATCGCCGTCAGCCGGGACGGACGGCTGACCTTCAAGCTGTACAGCCGGGAGCGGGCGCTGTACCGGCTGGTGGAGCTGGTGGAGCCGGACGACCGGGGCGCCAGATCCGGCCTGCTGGAGGCCCTGCGCCGCAGCCTGCCGGAGGAGGAAGCGGACTGGGAGGAAGAGGATGTTTGAGCGGTTCAGCAGAAAGCAGCTGCAGGTGCTGCGCTGGTGGGCCGACAGCCGCACCCGGAACCGGTACCACGCCATCATCTGCGACGGGGCGGTGCGGTCGGGCAAGACCTCGGTGCTGGCGCTGTCCTTCGTCCTCTGGGCCATGGAGGAATTCTCCGGTCAGAGCTTCGGCATCTGCGGCAAGACCATCGGCTCGGTGCGGCGGAATCTGGTGGAGCCGCTGAAGACGGCGCTGAGCGGACTGTACGCCGTCCGGGAGGTGCGGGGCGGCAGCCTTCTGGAGCTGCGGAAGGGCGGGCGTGTCAACCGCTTCTATCTCTTCGGTGGCAAGGATGAGGGCAGCGCCGCCCTGATTCAGGGCATGACCCTCGCCGGGGTGCTGCTGGACGAGGTGGTGCTGATGCCCCGCTCCTTTGTGGAGCAGGCGATGGCACGGTGCTCGGCGGAGGGGGCGCGGCTTTGGTTCTCCTGCAATCCTCAGTCCCCGGGTCACTGGTTTTACCGGGAGTGGATCTGCAGGGCGGAGGAGAAGGGCGCTTTGCGGCTGCACTTCACCATGGAGGACAACCCGTCCCTGTCCGGGGCGGTGCGGGAGCGGTATAAAACTCTCTACAGCGGCGTCTTCTACCGGCGGTATGTGCTGGGGGAGTGGGCGGCGGCGGAGGGGCTGATCTATCCCATGTTCGACCCGTCCCGCCATGTTGTGCAGACCCTGCCGGAGGGCTTTGGCCAGTACTGGATCAGCTGCGATTATGGCACCTTGAACCCCATGTCCATGGGACTTTGGGGAGAGAAGGACGGGGTCTGGTACCGGCTGCGGGAGTATTACCACGACGGAAGGGCGAAGGGCCAGCGCACCGACGAGGAGTACTACGAGGCTCTGGTCGAGCTGGCCGGGGACACACCGGTGAACCGGTTGGTGATAGACCCTTCCGCCGCCAGCTTCATCCAGTGCGTCCGGCGGCATGGACGGTTTTCGGTTCGACCCGCCCGCAACCGGGTGCTGCCCGGAATCCGCCATGTGGCCCAGCTGCTGTCGGAGAACCGATTGATGCTGAGCAGCTGCTGCGGCGACGCCATCCGGGAGTTTCTGGAATATGTCTGGGAGGATGACGGCAGCCGGGAGCAGCCCCGCAAGGAAAACGACCACGCCATGGACGAGATCCGGTACCTGGCCGAGACGGTGGTGTTCGGGGAGAGCTTTTTCTAAGTGAAGAGTGACTTCGCTTTCCCTTGCGGGAAAGCAGCGAGAACCCCTTACGGGCTTCTCGCAGGTGAGTGAACTAATTCACACATGATAAAAATTGCTGCGGACGCTATTCTTGTGCGTGGGTGCGTGTCGATTCTTTTCCGAAAGGGTCTGCGCCCTTGATACTGACGGAATTTGAAAGGCTGTGCGAGGATTCCGGCGTTTGTGCTGGTCGGAGTGAATAGTGCTTTAGTTCTGGCGAAAGCCGGAAGGTTCTTCTTTGGTCAGACTGCGTGAGAATCGGAAGCAGAGCCTGCCGTCACTTTTCACTAAACAACTCAAAACTTGCCGTTTTGCACATCGGCAAAGCTGCACGAAAAACGGATCGGTTTCCTGTTTTGAGCGACCGAAGGGAGCGGTTTTCCAAAACTATTCACTATTCACTATTCACTATTCACTGCGTTTCACGCTCTTGTTCCGAAAGGAGGCCCCCATGCCCCTGTTCCTTCTCACCGCTCTTCAGCCCCGGGGGCCCTAGACTCCGGCGGCTGGATGGAACAATCTGCTTTTCAAAGGAGGCAGCATGACAGAAACAGACAAGATTCTCAGGCAGATCGAGGAGGCGGCCCGGGGCCCCGGCGAGGAGGAGATTCTGGCCGAGTACCTGCGGGAGTGGCTTTCCTCTCCGGCGCGGCGGGAGATGCTCACCGGCGCCCGGTACTATGCCAATGACAACGACATCCTCCGCCGGGAGCGGCTGTCGGTGGGGGAAAACGGCGCCCTCACCGCCGATCCGGCCCTGCCCAACCGCAAGGTGAGCCACGGCTTTGTCCGCAAGCTGGTGGATCAGAAGAGCCAGTACCTGTTCGGGCGGCCCTTTACGGTCAGCGCCGGAGATCCGGCCTTCGCCGCTTTGCTGGGCGAGCTGTTCGACCGGCAGATGCGCGACCGGATGAAAAACCTCTGCAAGGAGGCGGTCAATAAGGGGATCGCCTGGCTGCAGCTCTGGCCGGAGGAGGGGCAGATCTTTTGCAAAAAGCTCCCCTCCGAGGAGGTCATCCCCATCTGGGCCGACCGGGAGCATGTCCGGCTGGATGGCCTGATGCGGATCTGGCAGGCCGACTGCTACGAGGGCAGGCAGAAGCGCCGCGCCCTGAAGCTGGAGTACTGGGATCGGGAGCGGGTACGCTACTATGAGTATCGGGGCGGCAAGCTGATTCCCGACCCCTTCCTCCCCGAGCGACCCCATCTGACCGTGAACGAGCAGCCCATGAAGCTGCCCGAGCTGCCCTTCGTCCCCTTCAAATACAACGAAGAGGAGCTGCCGCTGATCCGGTTCATCAAGCCGCTGGTGGACGACTACGACCTGCTGAAGTCGGAGGACTCCAGCAACCTGACCGATACCTCCGGCGCCATTATGGTGCTGCAGAACTACGATGGCGCCGATCTGGGCGAGTTCCGCCGCAACCTGAGCCGCTACCGGGCGGTCAAGGTCTCGGACAACGGCGGGCTGGAGATCCGGGAGACGCCGGTGCACACCGAGGAGGTGCTGCGCCACCTGATTCAGGATCGGAAGGATCTGTACGAGATCGGCCGGGGGGTGGACACCCAGAGCGAGAAGCTGGGTCAGGCCTCCGGCGTGGCCATGAAGTTTCTCTACGCCGATCTGGATCTGGACTGCAGCGGCATTGAGAGCCAGTTCGCCGCCGGGTTTGACCGGATGATCCGGCTGGCGGCGGAGATGTGGAGGCTCATGGGCCGCGGCGATTTCACCGGTCAGAAGGCGGAGATCATCGTCAACCGGGATATGATCATCAGCGAAGGCGACGCCATCGACGGCTGCGTCCAGTCGGCGGGCATCCTCTCCAGACGGACCATTCTGGAGAATCACCCCTGGGTCATCGACGCCGCTCAGGAGGAGCAGCGTCTGCTGGAGGAACAGAAAGGAGCAATCTGATGGAAAAGGAAAATCTCACCCCCATGGAGGAAAAGAAACCTTCCGGCGGCATGCCGGGCAGTCCGGCCCCCGTTTCGGAGGCGGTTTTGGAGCCCTCCGCAGGGGATACCGGCGAGGGCACTTCCGAAAGCGCCGCTGAGGCTGCCGGGGAGGACCCCCGGGCGGAGCTTCTGGCTCTGCGGCAGCAGCTGACCCGGGAAAAGGAGGAAGCCCTCGCGGAGGCGGAAAAAACCTTTGCCCTGCGGCTGGCGCTGGAGCGGGCAGGTTGTCTGGACAGCTCGTATCTGGCCCACCGCCTGAAGGAGCAGGCGGTCTTTCAGGACGGCGCACTGCAGAACGGAGACGAGCTGCTGGACAGGGCCAGAAAGGCCCACCCCGTCTTCTTTCCCCGGCCCAGGGTGGAGGGCGTCCGCCCCGCCGAGGGGATTCCCTCCGGCAGAGCTGCTTACGGGCGGCTCTCTTTGCGGCAGCGGGCGGGACTGTTCAAGCGGGATCCGGAGGGCTACCGGGCCATGCGCGCAGCCGAATGAGGTCTGCCGTAACCATCTGCATTCGCATACACCCTGATATACAGAAAGGAAGATTCCATGAGTGAACTGAACCTCAACACCACCACCCTTTCCGATCTGCTGAATCCCCAGGTCATGGGCGACTGGGTCAGCGACAACCTGACCACCAGCATGCGCTTTGCCTCCCTCTGCACGGTGGATACCTCCCTGCAGGGCAGAGCCGGCGACACCGTTCAGGTGCCCCGCTACAGCTATATCGGCGACGCCTCCGCCGTGGAGGAGGGCGGCTCCCTGCCGGTGCAGACCCTGAGCGCTTCTTCGGCGGCCGTCAAGGTGCAGAAGGCAGGCAACGGCATCGAGCTGACCGATGAAGCCCTGTACAGCGGTTACGGCGATCCCCTGACCGAGGCGGTGGATCAGCTGACCCGTTCCATCGCGGGCAAGGTGGACAGCGATGTCTGCACCGCCCTTGCCGGTATCGGCGCCGACATGACCCATACCGCCTCCGCCGCCCTTTCCGCCGACGTCATTGCCGACGCCCTGGTGAAGTTCGGCGAGCGGGCCGGTGAGGACAAGGTGCTGTTCATCGCCCCTGCCCAGCTGGCAGCTCTGCGCAAGTCGGAGAGCTGGATCAAGGGCAGCGATCTGGGCGTGTCCATGCTGGTATCCGG
>JAQXNQ010000192.1 GCA_029098085.1 Oscillospiraceae bacterium | reverse complement strand
CTGGACTATATGGCCGACATGCGGGAGGCAGACCTGGAGATTTCCTCCGAGTTTCTGGAGATGGCCGCTCGTCTGGTCTACATCAAAACCGTTTCGCTGCTGCCCCGTCACGAGGAGGCCAAAGAGCTGAAGCAGGAGCTGGAGGGCCAGCTGCTGGAGTATCAGCTGCTGAAGGAGGCCGCCGTCCGGATGGCTGAGCTGTACAAGGGCTTTCGCTCCTTTGTGCGCCGCCCGGCCCCCGTCCGGCTGGATCCCACCTATACCGGCACCCACCGTCCGGACGAGCTGCTGTCAGCCTATCTGGTCACGGTGGGCAAGGGTGCCCGCAAGCTGCCGCCTCCGGCCTCGGCTTTTCAGACCATCGTCAGCCGCCGGGTTGTTTCGGTGACCTCCCGCATCGTCTTTGTGCTGCGCAAGCTGTACCGCAGCGGCTCGATGCCCTACAACGAGTTTTTTGCCGCATCGGACCGGTCCGAGCTGGTGGCCACCTTTCTGGCCATGCTGGAGCTGATCAAATCCCACCGCATCACCGTGAGCGATGACAACAGCATGGTATACTTTTCCCGGGAAAAGCGCCGGGAGCCTCAACCCGAAACCTGACGGAAGGAACCCCTTTTAATGAAGAAGACAAACTATTTTGCGGCCATTGAGGCCGTGCTGTTTTCCTGCGGCGAGCCGGTGGAGATCGAGCGGCTGGCCCAGGGACTGAATATCGAACCAGCCGCCGCCCGGCAGCAGCTGATTGCCTACGGGGAGTCGCTGGAGAAGGAGCAGCGGGGTATCCGGCTGCTGTTTCTGGATGACATGGTGCAGCTGTGCGCCTGTGAGGAATACGAGGAGCAGATTCTGGCCGTGACGGCCATCCGGAAAAATACGCCCCTTTCGGGCGCTGCCATGGAAACGCTGGCGGTCATCGCCTACAACCAGCCGGTGACCAAAAGCTTTATTGAGCAGGTTCGGGGTGTGGAAAGCGGTCAGGTGGTCAATAATCTGGTGGAGAAGGGCCTGGTGGAGGAGGCAGGGCGGCTGATGGCCCCCGGCCGCCCCATCACCTACCGCACCACGCCGAATTTTCTGCGCTGCTTCGGCTTCAGCTCTCTGAATGATCTGCCGCCGGTGCCAGGTCGGCAGGAGACTCCGTCCGAAGAGGGCGAGGCTTTGTCTCAGCTCCGGCTGGAGACGGAGGAGCTGCCGCCGCCGGACGAGCCTCCGGCAGAATAAACCGTCCGGAAGGAGGGGATGCCCGTGACGGGCTGGATCATATTCGGCTGCGTGATCGCCGTGTTTGCGCTGCTTCTTTCCCTCAGTCTGGTGATCCGGGTGGAGATGGACGACGATGGCCTGCGGGCCCGGATGGGCATCGGCCCCTTCGGCATCCAGCTGCTGCCCTCTTCCGGTGGGGATGACAAAACAGAGCAGGCGGAGCAGGAGAAGTCCGGAAAGAAGACAAAAAAGGGCAAAAAGTCCGCCGGCAAAAAGAAATCCGGCAGGACCAAGGCCAAAAAGAGCGGGGAGAAGGAGCCTGCTCCGGCGGAGAAAAAGCCGGGTGACCTGCTGGGCACCGTCCGGCTGGTACTGGCTGCGGCGCAGGGCGCCCTGCCGCCGCTGGGAAAAATCCTCTCCGGCTTCCGGCTGACCGATCTGCGGCTGTACATTTCGGTGGGCGGGCCGGACGCCGCCCAGACCGCCGTCCGGTATGGGCAGGTCTGCGCCGTGGTGCACGGCAGTCTGGCCACGCTCAGGCATTTCATGCGGATTTCGGTGACCGATCTGCAAATCGGCTACGATTATCTTTCGGGCAGTATCCGGCAGTCCTTTTCCTTCCGCCTCAAGCTGCGGCTGGGAAGGGCGCTGGGACAGCTGCTCCGGTTGGCCTTCCGGGTTCTGGTACGAATCCTGCGGGTCATGATCAAAAACGCAAATCCCCGGCAGGGGCATCACGGGCGGCCGGCTGCCGCTTCCAGAAAACAGGAGGAATAAGCAATGGCAGAACATCCAGTCAATGGCATCATGGGCGTTACCATGGACAAAATCCGGGAGATGGTCAGTTCGGATCAGATTATCGGCCAGCCCATCACCACACCGGACGGCATCACGATCATTCCGGTTTGCAAGGTCACCTACGGCTTTGCCTCGGGCGGCACCGATCTGCCCACCAAGCAGCAGAAGCAGTCCTTCGGCGGCGGCGGGGGAGCCGGCATCACCATGGAGCCGGTGGCCTTTCTGGTCATCCGGGAGGGAAATGTGCGGCTGCTGCAGGTTTCCTCCTCCAGCAATACAGTGGACAAGGTCATTGATACGGTGCCGGATGTCATTGATAAGGTCTCCGGTATGGTGGCCAAATCCAAAGAAAAGAAGGCTGCCGAAACGCAGCCGGAGGCATAATCCTCCGCTGCGAAGCAGCTCGGGCCTTTTTCCTTTCATTTCATCATACGCCGCCTGTTTCCCACGTATTCTGTAGGGGCAGGTGGTGTTTTTTATGCGGAGAAGAAAAATAGCCCGTTTCATGGCGGGCATCATGAGTTTGCTGATGGCGGGACTGCTGCTGCCGATGACCGTTTGGGCGGACGGGCCGCCGGAGATTTCAGCCACAGCGGCGGCGGTGATGGAGCTGTCCACGGGTCGGCTGCTGTACGGAAAGAATGAGGATGCGGCGCTGCCCATGGCCAGCACCACCAAGATCATGACGGCGCTGCTGACGCTGGAGGCAGGGGATCTGGACCGCGTTTTTACCGTGAGTAGCAGTGCCATTCAGGTGGAGGGCACCTCCATGGGCCTGCAGAAGGGGGATCAGGTCACCCTGCGGACGCTGGCCTGCGGGATGCTGCTCAGCTCGGGCAACGACGCGGCGGGTGCGGCAGCGGTGCGGATTGCCGGATCACTGTCCGAATTTGCGGAGCTGATGAACCGTCGGGCTGTCCAGCTGGGGATGACCGGCTCTTCCTTTGTCACGCCCTCCGGTCTGGACGCCGAGGGCCATTACTCCACCGCGGCGGACATGGCAAGGCTGGCCTGCGCCGCCCTGCAGAACGAGGACTTCCGGGCCATCTGCAGCCAGTCCTCCATGAAGGTCAGCTTCGGTAATCCGCCGTCTGACCGCTGGCTGCAGAATCACAACAAGCTGCTGGAGAGCTATGAGGGCTGTATCGGGGTCAAGACCGGCTTCACCAAGCTGGCCGGACGCTGTCTGGTCTCGGCGGCGGAGCGGGATGGGGTGACACTGGTTTGTGTGACCCTGAAGGATCCCAACGACTGGGAGGATCACCGGGCGCTGCTGGACTGGGGCTTTGATCAGCTGGAACGGGTGGAGCTGGAGGCGGAGCTGTCTGATGTGACCCTGCCGGTCACCGGCGGCTACCTGCAGCAGGTTCCGGTCTACCAGGAAAAGAAGCTTTCGCTGGTGCTGCCGACGGGGGAGGGGAAGGCCTTGCGGCAGGTGCTGTATCTGCCCCGGTTTGCCTACGCGCCGGTTCGCGCCGGGGAGACGGTGGGCGAGGTGCGCTGGTACCTGGGAGAAGGGGAAAGCAGGCGGCTCTGCGCCAGTGCGCCGCTGCTGGCGGGGAGTACCTCCGAGGCGGATCTGACCCTCAGGCCCACGCTGATCTGGCGGATCCGGGGCTGGCTGCACCGGCTATTTGCCGGTTGACAAAGGGCGCACATCTGTGGTATCATAAAACTGCACGGGGGACATTCCCTCACGATTCGGTAGAGCAGCCGCTTTGTTTCGGCTGCTCTTTTGCTATTTGGTGAAGGGAGAGAGAGGTTTGAGAGAAGCGGTGGCCTGGCAGGAGATCTGTTTTGAGCCAAACAGGAGAACATTCTCCAGTTTCCGGCCCTTTTATCCTCTTCTTTTAAAATGTTTTGTCCGTTGCGCATGCCGGCGGAATATGGTACAATAATACTGTATAGTACCCGCCGTGAGGCGGCACGCCCTCTGTGGGCAGAAGGGAATCAATATGGAAGAAGTAAGAGTACAGAAGATCATTTCCGACAGTGGCTACTGCTCCCGCCGACAAGCGGAGGCGCTGATCGCCGACGGAAAGGTGAAGGTCAACGGCCATACGGCGGTCATCGGCCAGAAGGCCATCCCCGGGCGGGATATCATCACGGTGAGCGGCGAGCGCATCGCCTCTCCCAAGAAGAAGCAGAATCTTTATCTGATGCTGTACAAGCCCCGCGGCTATCTGACCGCCATGAGCGACGACCGGGGCAGAAAATGCGTCACCGAGCTGGTGGACGACCTGGAGGAGCGGGTCTATCCGGTGGGGCGGCTGGATCTGAACTCGGAAGGCATGCTGCTGATGACCAACGACGGAGAGTTTGCCAATGCCATGATGCACCCCTCCCACCAGATCCCTAAGACCTACCGGGTGACGGTGCGGGAGCAGGTGACTGAGGAGCAGCAGATCACCCTCAGCTCCGGCGTGGACATCGAGGGACGGGTGACCGCCCCCGCCGAGGTTCGGGTGGTGACTGAGGAGGAAAACCGCACGGTGCTGCTGATCACCATCACCGAGGGCCGCAACCGCCAGATCCGCAAAATGTGTGAGGCGGTGGGGTTGACGGTGGCCAGACTGAAGAGGATCTCCATCGGCTCTCTGCGGCTGGGGATGCTGCGTCCGGGCGAGTACCGGATGCTGACCAAGGAAGAGGTGGACGCCCTCTTTGAGACGGCCCGCCGTCAGGGCGGAAAGCC
>JAQXNQ010000191.1 GCA_029098085.1 Oscillospiraceae bacterium | reverse complement strand
ATCCGCTCCCTGACCCGCCACAGTCTCCGCACCAGCTATGGCATGGTGCTGCAGGAGACCTGGCTGCGCACCGGTACCATCCGGGACAACATCGTCATGGGCAGACCCGATGCCACCGACGAGGAGGTCATCGCCGCCGCCAAAGCGGCCCATGCCCACAGCTTCATCAAGCGGCTGCCCCAGGGCTACGATACGGTGATCACCGAGGACGGCGGCGGACTGTCTCAGGGGCAGAAGCAGCTGCTCTGCATCACCCGCGTCATGCTCTGCCGTCCACCCATGCTGATTCTGGACGAGGCCACCTCCTCCATTGACACCCGAACCGAGGTGAAGATTCAGGAGGCCTTCGCCCGGCTAATGGAAGGCCGCACCAGCTTCATAGTGGCCCACCGGCTCTCCACCATCCGGGAGGCCGATGTGATCCTGGTCATGAAGGACGGCCACATCATCGAGCAGGGCAATCACGAGCAGCTGCTCAAGCAGGACGGCTTCTACGCCGAGCTGTGGAACAGCCAGTTCAAAGTATGAGACCATGAAAGACATTCCAAAGGAGGGCTTCCCATGAAGGAAATAGCCATCGTATATGGTGCAGATACCGGCGTGCAGAAAAAGGCACTGGAGCTTCTGACCCGATTTTTGTTGGATGCCATGGGAAAATACCCTGCCTGCTTCCCGGCCGGCGCATATGGCGGCGAAGATTTCAGGTGCATTTATATCGGCACAAGGGACAACAACTCCTTTCTGCGGACACTGCAGCGTCCGCCCCTGACCAGAGAGGAAAGCTTCCGCATTCTGGTGGAGCCGGATTGCGTTTTCATTGAAGGCTTCGATGACAATGGCGTTCTGTACGGCTGTGTGGATTTTCATGACCGCTACCTCGCTTTGCAGAAAATGACCCACGATTCCGAGCGGTATTTTCAGAACGTGCTGGAAATGGACCGGCTGCCCTCCTTTGAGCTGGTTTCCTCTCCCTCCATCCGCCACCGGGGGCTCTGGACCTGGGGTCATGTGATCTATGACTATAAGGGCTATCTGGATCACATGGCCCGGCTCAAAATGAACGAAATCGTCATCTGGAACGATTTTGCTCCGGTCAACGGCGCAGATGTGACAGCCTATGCCCATTCCTGCGGCATCAAGGTCTTTTGGGGATATTCCTGGTTCTGGGATGTGGACTGCAAAGCCACAGATATTCAGGCTGCTCTGAGCAGTGTCTCTTCGGTACTGGAAAAGTACGAACAGGACTACCTGCCGCTGAATGGGGACGGCATCTATTTTCAGTCCTTTACCGAGCTGAATGAAGATCAGATCGGCGGCATTTGTGTGGCAGAAGCGGTAACGGAGCTGGTCAACAGGGCGTCCGCACTGTTTTTTGACAAATACCCGGATCTGGAGCTGCAGTTCGGCCTGCATGCCGATTCGGTTCGGGAAAAGCTGGACTTCATCGCCAAAACCGATCCCCGGGTACGAATCATATGGGAAAATTGCGGAGCTTTTCCCTTCTCCTATATTCCCACAGATGTGGAGCGTTTCCCGGAGACCTACGAATTCGTCAGGGAAATCACTCATCTCAGAGGAAAGGAAGAGCGGTTCGGCGCTGTGACCAAAGGATTCACCAAGCTGGACTGGTCTGCATTTGAACATCAGCAGGGGCCCTTTTTCATTGGCACCAGCTCCAAGGCCATGCAGCAAAACCGTATCGATCGAAAACGCCCGATCTGGCGGTATATCCAGGCCTGCTGGCTGACCCACGCCGACAAGGCACGCGAAATGGTGCAGCTCATCAGCAGGGAAACCGACGGAGATACCCATATAACCGCACTGGTAGAGGACGGTATGTTCGACCGGCAGCTCCTGTATCCGGTAGCGCTGTATGCCGAAATGCTATGGAACTGCAATCGGGATATCAGCGAGCTGATGTATGAAGTCGCTTTAAGAGACGATGTGGAATTCGCCTGAATCAAAACGGCTTGCGGCGAAGAAACCCTTCGGAGCATTTTGGCTGCGGGTTTTCTGACCCATTGTGCAGCTTATCTGTTTGTGCTGATTGACATTTGTCTTATCAACGCTGAAAGTGCCGGCTCCTGCGGGAACCGGCACTTTGTGATTTTATTCTGCCGCCCGGATGACATTCCTGTCAGTCCGAGCATTTTTGCTTTTTCGTCCGCCTTTCACCGGGCTTCTCCAAAAAGGGGAACGTCCTCATTCTCCTTTTTTCCAATGCCCCAGGGTGGGCAGCTGAGCCTCAAAGTAGGCCCGGGTCTGCTCCGGAGGCCAGTTTTCGTTCGACATATGGGCCACCAGAAAATCCGTCAGCTGCTCCAGACTGGTGTAGACGAATTTTCCATCGGCGTAGCACCACTGGCAGTAGTCCTCGTTGAAGGAGCCGTCCGGCTCCCGGCTGAGGATCGCATCCTCCAGCGGCATGCCGCAGCACTGGCAGATCAGCTTTCTCGGCGCGCCCAGCAGGGTGTTGATCGACACATCCAACGCCCGGGACAGCAGCTTCAGCGTCTCGGTGTTGGGGACAGTCTCGCCGTTCTCCCAGCGGGATACCGCCTGCCGGGTCACATAGACCTGCTCCGCCAGCTCTTCCTGAGACAGGCCCTTCTGCGTCCGAAGGGTCAGAATCACATCCTTGGTTTCCATCCTGTATCACCTCGGAAATATTGTACCACGCCTGCTCCGGAAAGCCAAGCAACCCGCTGTTGCCTCGCTTTCCCTGCTTTCCCTACGAGAAAGCAGGGAAAGCTGCAAGAACGCAAGCGTTCTTGCGCGTGGGTACAATCCATCAGAACAGATCCGTCGTGAAGCATTTCTGAGGGTAGAAGATCTGCTCGTAGGGAGCGCTGGGATCGTGAATCTGCACACCGGGCATCCACGGCAGCTCTTCACCCGAGCGAATGCCGCAGAGCAGCGCCGACAGGTCGCCGATGGTCAGGGTCAGGTCGGGCGCGTCGGTGGTGCGCTCCACCCGGTTGGGTTGGCCGGGAGCGTAGGTGATCCGCCAGCCGCCCTCGTTTTCCCTGAGCATGGGATCAGTGACATTCAGCACCAGACTGCCCTCACCCCGACAGCGGCAGAGGGTCAGAGCCTTCTCCACATTGACCAGCCGCACCATGCCGTTCCAGCTGCCCTCCCGGCGGCAGCCGGTTCCCTCGCCCACCAGCGCATCCATGAACAGACAGTCGGGGGTGGAGAAGCGAATGGCCCGGTAATCAGCCGAAAAGACCTTCTTGACAAAGGTCAGCAGTGCCCGGAAGCCCTGCCCGCTTAAGAACAGCATGCCGTTGCGCAGCCGGAAGGAATGGGTACAGTCCATCACCGGCTGGCCCTCCACCATAACCTTTTTGGTGATCATAAAGGCCTTCGGCGTGCCCAGATCGTCCTCCCAGACAAAGACATACCGCTGCTCGTTCATCATCTTCTGCAGATCCATTTTGGGGTCGTACTGCCGCCGCACCGTGGACAGGTTCCAGTCCGCGTAGAACTGGTTGTAGATTTCGGTCAGCGGGGACAGATCGTCGCCGGGCAGCAGCTGCCGCACCCGTCCGCCGGTCTCGGTGGGGCGGATACGCTCCAGGGGCAGCGTCCAGGTGTTGACCTTCATGCCCTTTTCAAAGCCGTACTGCTTGTAGTACTCGGTGCTGAAGGGGTAGAGCTCGGAAAGCAGGAAGCCCTGGTCGTACATCTCCCGGAAGGCGCCCTTCATCAGCGCCCGGACTCCGCCGCCGCGCCGGCTGTCGGGCAGGCTGGCCACTCCGCCGATGCCGCCCATGAGCACCTGCTCCCCGGCAAACCGGACGGTGTAGGGCATGACATACATGGCGCTGATGATCCGGTCGCCGTCAAAGGTGCCCCAGGGCACCGACTTCCGCAGCCGTTCCGACGGAAGCGCGTCCTCTCCCGCCTCGGGATGGAGGATTTTCTCCACCTCTTCATCGGTCAGGGCGGCGGCGTCCGCCTTCAGCTTTTCCAGATCACAGCTGCCCTCAAAGGCAATAACATTGACAAAATCCGCCAGATAATCTTCTCTGGGGCTCAGAATACGGGTTTCCATCGACAAAATCCTCCTTCAGATTTCAGTTGAGACCAGTGTATCATAGATGGGAAGGAAAATCCAGAATTTAGGAAAAAGTTCACATTTTACGCAAAAAGGAGCGTACGGTGCTTTTGCTGCATCCATACACTCCTCCCGAACCGGCATCGTCTCACGAAGACCTGCTGGTCGTTTCTCTTTCCATGATACCGGTACAAATCTTTCCTTTTTCACTCTCCGTCCGGACACAGACGCTCATACAGAATCCGGTTCTGTTCCCGGGTCGTTCTTTTGCCGCAGAGCTCCAGAAGGACCCTGCCCGCGGCAGGCGTTACCGTCAGATTGCATGCGCCGGAAAGAAGCTCCTCCACCGATGCCGCGTCCAGAAATTTCTCCAGAAGGCCTTTGTCCTGTCCGCTCAGATTCCGGCGCTGCTCCCGGGTCATGGCACTCATGCGCTCCAGAAGCTCCAGAAAGGCAAGCTCCTCATTGGTGATAAAACGCTCCGGGTTGGTACAGCGGCCAAACAGCAGGCCGTCTATCTGTCCGGGAAAAAGAGTCAGCCGGTTGTGAAGGGCCGCGCCGTATTCCAGCTGGCTTTGTATTTTTTTCTGGCTTTTCAGAAGCCCATTGACCCGGGAGAGGAAGCGCTCCAGCACATGGCGGTTGACGTAATCGGGAACAAACAACCTGGTCAAAAAGGTGTAGGTTTGGACGGCGCTTTGATCATTGAGCGCCGCCAGAAGCGCGAGGGGGAGATTTTTCCTGTAGCGGCAGTAATAGTCCTCCAGAATCCCCGCGTCCAGTCCCTTACGATCAGCCAGCTCCTTCAGGCTGACCGTCACGGGGCCGCGGCCATCCTCAAAATCATAGGAAACGATTCCGAATGCATCGTCGGCGGACAGATCCGGAGATGGGGGCTCCAGCCCGCGCATAAAATTCGTCAGGGAATCCATATTCTCCATGACTGCTCCTTCCCATATCATGCTCAATTGCCGTCACCGGATCAGCATGGCCAGGGTGCCGCCTACAATCAGTGCAAGGCCCAGTCCGGACCGGCGGGTCAGCTTTTCGTGGAAGACCACCCAGGAGAAGGCCACCGTGACCAGAATGCTCAGCTTGTCAATGGGCACCACCA